>JADJWP010000001.1:300000-436452 GCA_016716305.1 Chloracidobacterium sp. | reverse complement strand
CGTTGTTGGAGGAGACACGCGATCGGGTGGCATTGAAGATCAAGCCCGAGAACACATTCTTCAGCCTGACTCAGAAACATGAACCGTTTTACAAACACTCTCTTTGGGATGTTTCAGAAGCGAACCGGGTAGTTCAGCCGATCAACAGAGGTACCGCTCCTGCGATACTCTATAGCCTATTGCGTATCGCAAATAATTCGCCTGAAGCAACGGTCGCCTTCTTTCCTTCAGATCATTATTTCTCGGACAACGAAGAATTTATGGAAATGGTGGAAAGCGCATTTCGTGCCGTCGAAATAAACCCCCATTCGGTCGTTTTGCTTGGTTTTGAGGCAACGAAAGCGGAGACGTCGTACGGGTGGATCGAGCCGGTCGAATCGCTTTTCGGCGGTCTTACGCATTCGGTCAGCCGGGTGAAGCGGTTTTGGGAAAAACCATCTCATCGGACGGCCCGGAAACTGAAGGAACAAAGGTGTCTCTGGAACAGTTTCGTGATGGTCGGCAAAGCAAGAGGATTTCTCGAGATGTTCCGAAAGCATCTTCCGGATCTCTATCGTGTGTTTGTCGCATCGGCGCCAGCGTTAGGTACAGCAGGCGAGTCTTCAATGATCAGTTCGATCTACGAACGGATCACCGATGTAAATTTTTCCCAGGACGTTTTGGAAAAGGCGACAGATGAACTCTTGGTGCTGCGAGTCGGCGACGTCGGGTGGTGCGATCTCGGCGAGCCAAAACGAGTGATGCGAACACTTACAGGGATTAGACGTAAAACCCGCATGGACGCGGGCGTTTGCAGCTTAGAAAAAGAATGAGGGCCGTTGGCCCGATGTCGCGAAAAGAAGGAACCTGTCTGAATTCATAGATCATGAAAGCAATTGCAATACAACCTGGGATCAAGAACTCTGCCCATTTAGTTGAGATGCCGATGCCGGACATTGCGGAAATTCCGAATGGCCGAGGCGTGTTGGTCAAGGTCCTTCGCGTCGGTGTCGATGGTACCGACAAGGAGATCAATAATGCCGAGTACGGTGCAGCACCGATCGGAGAGAATTTTCTTGTCATAGGACACGAGGGCTTTGGAGTTGTCGAAGAAGTCGGCCCAAATGTTCGCGAGCTAAAAAAGGGCGACTATGTGGTGGCAACGGTTCGCCGCCCGGGGTCGAGTATTTACGATCTCATCGGCACAAACGATATGACCACCGATGACGTGTATTTCGAGCGCGGCATCAATCTGCGTCACGGGTATCTGTCAGAGTATTACGTCGATGACGCCGAATTTGTCGTTAAGGTGCCGCGTGGACTTAAAGATGTGGGCGTCCTGCTGGAACCGATGACGGTTGTGCAGAAAGGCGTTACACAGGCGTATGAGATCCAAAGACGCTTGCGGGTCTGGAAGCCGAAACGAGCCGCCGTGATGGGCGGCAATAGGATTGCTTGCGACGTTGGTATTTCGCTTACGTGGGATCGATGTCGTAACATTTGGCCGCACGCCGAAGCCATATCTCAATTCTGACCTTATTGAAGAGTTGGGAGCGACGTACGTTTCAACAGACGATGTTGCTATTCACGACTATTCGGCGCAAAACGGCGGATTCGATATCATTTTTGAGGCAACCGGCTTTTCGCCCATCGTCTTTGATGCGATGCAGGCACTTGCAAAGAATGGCGTGCTGGTGCTTTCCAGCGTGACCGGCGGCGATCGAAAGGTCGAAGTTCCGGCCGACCGGATCAACCTCGATTTCGTGTTGGGAAACAAGGTGATGGTAGGCACCGTCAATGCAAATCGTGAGTACTTCGAGATCGGCGTAAAGGACCTTTCAGCGGCGGTCCTCGAATACGGCGACTGGCTAAGCCGGCTTTTGACGCACAGAGTGAACGGTCTCGAAGAATTCGAAAAACTTTTCGACCATCTGTCGAATAGCAAGGGCGTGATCAAGGCTTACTGCGAACTCGAAGATCAAAGGACTTAGTTCTCAGGAAGCAGAAGGGCATCGGGCGCTAAAATTTGACTTCGAGGCGACACTTTGAACTAAATCCAACCTTCAGATGTTGATCAACGTCAACGGAGGTAACGACCGGATCGAATTCAAGGAGTGCCAATGCACACGCAAGCGATCGAATAATTTGGAGCCGGTGAAGGGACTTGAACCCCCGACCTGATGATTACAAATCAACTGCTCTACCAACTGAGCTACACCGGCGATGCTGCGGTCCAACGGGAGCGAGGCAAGCGAAAATACTAACAAAGTCGATCTTCGAATGGCAAGGAGTCTCGGCTCTTTCGTTATTTCGAATCGCACCTGTCCGCATCGTGATGTTGGCCTCTGATGCAGAGCACCGCGGGTCGAACTTCCGCGATCGATCATTGTTAAACAATAAACAAAATTGTTGACGCATAGCTGGGAGTAACGATACAATAAAGCGTAGGCCAAAGGGCCACGCCATTCAAATAACTCGCCCGATTCATTTCCAAATTAGGCTCAGCCCTGGAAATCACGTCAGCATAGTTAAGCAAAAAAGGAGAAAATTGTGAGTTTTCAAAACTTTTTCAAACGAGGCCTCCCGGCCGGATTCGTTTTCGCACTTTCGGTGTTCTCGACGACCTCTTTGGCCCAGACAGTCGCTTACACCCCGGATACCGTTGCCGAACGAAACAATCTTTACTGTGCCGGATTCGTTCAGAACTCGCCGATGAACACAGAAAGGCGGCTTATCGGTGCGACCGAGGAACAGGACGGATTTCTTTATTCGCAAAGCAATGACGTATATCTCAATATCGGTGCTAACCGCGGCGTCAAGGTTGGCGACATCATGTCGGTCGTTCGGCCGAGAGGACAGGTGAAGACCCGGTGGACCAATAAGGGTGAGCTCGGCCAATACGTCCAGGAGATCGGAACGGTCGAGATCGTTCGAGTCAAAGCCGAGGTTTCCGTGGCACGCGTCCGAAACTCGTGCGACGTAATGCTGTTGGGTGACCTCGTTCAGCCGTGGCAACAGCGGACGAGTCCGAAATTTGTTGAGCGTCCGTCGCTTGACCGGTACGCAGATCCGAGCGGAAAGGCAATGGGCCGTTTGTTCATGGCACGCGATAATCAGGAAATGATAACTCGCGACCAGATCGTATTTGTCGATCTTGGATCCGAGGACAATGCGAAGATCGGTGATTACTTGACCATATTCCGGCCGCTAGGGAAGGGAAACATTCTCAACGGTCCGCCGGAATCCGTCAGCGCACGTGTCGAGGGTTTTCAGAGCCTGACATACCGAGGCGGCCGATTCTCAAATCAGGCAGCACGCAAAAAGGGCGATAATGCAAATGGGCAGGTCGTGACGACACCGGACGCAAAAGACGGGCGACCGTCAGATATACGAAAGGTCATAGGTGAGGGTGTAATTCTCAACGTCAAAGAAAGAACTGCAACTGTTGTGATCACCCGCACGGTTCAGGAGATCCACACCGGCGATTGGGTCGAGATCCAATAGGGCCGAAACAACTGGTAAAACCGATGAGGCTGGCGCATTAAACGTCAGCCTCATTTTCGTTCTCGTTTTCTTGCTTAGAACGAAAGAAGAATGCGAAGTAGGCGTACATTGACCAAATTGCCATAAAGACCGAAACCCACAAAGCACCCCTTCCGACCAAATATCCAAACACCTTCCAGTCATTCGCAGTCAATGCGAATGAGCTAAGATTCGTAAAGGCCGTCCGCACTTCGGCAACTTCCCAAAAGGTGATCGCCGGATATTCCAAGCCGAAGTTTGAGACCGGCGGTTTTCCATTTGCGGCGGCAACGAGCAAGGCGACGATCGCGATCGATTGCGCCCACATCTTGATCTTTCCGGATAGCTGGGCCTGAATTATGATGCCCTCAGCCGCAGCGACCGACCGAAGTCCTGTAACGATGAACTCGCGTCCGAGAATTATCACTACTGCCCATGATGGTGCGAGGTTCTTTTCGACCAGGACGATCAGGGCCGCTGACACAAGCAGTTTGTCTGCGATCGGATCGAGGAATTTCCCCAGCGTCGAGACCTGATTACGCCGTCGAGCAAGGTGTCCGTCGAGTATATCGGTTGCAGATGCGATCAGAAAGATCACAATGGCCAGTGCGTAGCCGCTTATTCCGAACCAACGTTCGGCAAGCGGCGTCAGCAATACCACGACCAGCAGCGGGACGATCACGATCCGTGCAAAGGTTAAGTAGTTTGGCAGGTTCACGGTCGCTAAAGAGTTTATGTCCTGTGAAGCGGAAATTCAAGACCAACAAAAAAAGAGGCGGATGGCTCCGCCCCTTCCGTTTTCTGATGATCTATCCGGTGCTACGGCATGAACCCAAGGTTCGTACTGGCGAAATTGCCGATGTTCGGAAAGACCTCTGCCATCTGGTTTTCTGGCAGTCCATACCAACGCGCGAGCGTGGCGGCATACTGTTCGACAGATGTCGTCGGTATCCATCGTCCACGGGCGCCTGATCCGCTGTTGGTGTCGTCGGGGCCGCTTGTGCCTATGACCAGCGTCGGAAACGGAGTTCCGTTCGTCGTGTTGATCCCGTAAAAGTCTCCGCCGAGACCGAACCACCAATAACGAACATGTGGTTCCCCCAGGCATGGTCGGTACCAACGTTCGCCCCGGTTCCGGCGGGATTCATCGTTCGATTAAAGTCCGAAAGCGTAAAGGTCGTCACATCGTTCTGAACCCCCTGAACGCCCATTTCGTCGTAAAACGCACGGACGGCCTGGCTGTACTGCGAGAACAGGGTCGTATGTTGGGGAAGCTGGCCCTGATGAGTGTCGAAGCCGCCGATCTGGCAGAAGAAGATCTGGCGGGTCACACTCAGGTCGGTACGTTTCTTTATCAAACGAGCGATCTGCCGCAATTGCCGGCCGATACTCGTGTTCGGAAACGTGACGGTCACGTCCTGAGAGGTCTGCAACGCCGCGTTTGCCTGCATCGCCAGCTCGGTCACGTTGCTTGCCGCTGCGACATAATTCGACTCGAGGTCGACCGTTCTGAGTTGATTGAATGCAGCCTTACGCGCATTGCCGGCAGTATTGTTCGGAAAACCAGCCGGGTTCAGCACATTTGCGAGCGAAGTATTCGAGTCGTTTATCGCAAGCGGAAGTGTTAATTGCCCCGCAGTGAAAAGCTGTGCACCTGCGATCGACGTGATCATCGGTACCAATCCGCCCGGATTGCTCGTTTGGGTCAGCCGGTCAGATATACGGCCACCCCAGCCCGTAAAGGCAGCAGTGTTGGCAATGCTCGTTTGGCTTTGATTGACCTGATCCGAATGCGAGAACAGCTGATACGGTTTAGGCACTGAATTGTTCTGATACTGTGCCTTGGTCATCGGGCGGACAAGCGTACCGCAATTGGTCACGATCGCGAGTTTGCCTTGACCCCATAATTCATGTATCCCGTTGTTAATGCCGCCGGTAACAGGACCGAGTGCCGGGTGAAGCCCATAGGTAAGACCGCCCATCCGCGGGACCGCGATCGGAAGCAGGCTGCCCTGGTCGAGTGCAAGGCCCTGCGTGCTCCTGGTCGCTGCATACGCAGCATAGTTACTGAGCGTGGCATCACTATGGTTTGGAATGACCATATTGTTGCCGTCGTTTCCGCCTGACCAATAAATGAGCACAAGGGCTTTGTAGCCGCCGCCAACATTGGTCTCTTCCGGCTTCTCGTCCATTTTCTGGGCAAGAGCACTCATTAGGCCCATATGCTGAACCTGAGTCGCGATCGCCGTCATGCTCAAGGCACACGTTGATTTTTTTAGAAAATCTCGTCTTGATTCTTTCATTTTTCTTACCTCTGTATTTGGAATTGCGACGAGGTCGCGACTAAGTAGATTGCAGCCTGTGCTCGAGCTCTGGGCGTTGTCGCCGAAACAGCCGTAAACGCAGGGAGGATCGCGGCCCGCATTGCTGCCGACATGCGACCGTGAAGCATGCGGTGATTCAGCTCATCCAACAAACGGTTTCCGGTCGGATCGGCTGCCGCAAGCGCTTCCCATTCCGTGAGGTCGATCGACGTTCCCAGCGGAGATGTCTCGCCGACGTTTATTCGGCTAAACGTTGCGGTATTGACAAAATTGGCTCTGGCAACGGATGTGCCTGTCGTCATGATGCCAAATTCCGGGCCCAGCAGCGACGTTCCCGGAATTACGTAATCCGGTGAGTAATAGTTGAAAACAGTCGGCGAATTGAACGGGTTCTGAGCAAGCGGGTTAGTGTAGTTCGTTACCACACCGTCGCTCTGCTGTGTCAGATCGGCCGATTTTACGCCAAATGTTTTCAGAACATTCGTAACAAGCTGAACGGGCTCGCGAAGCTTACCGTAATTCGGATCGGTCTTGATGTCTCCCCTTGCTTCGGGATCAAGAAGTATGGCGCGAACGACGGATTTCATATCACCGCGTACGCCTAGACCATTGTTGTTGAACACCGCCGCAACACGGCCGACGTATGCCGGTGTCGGGTCGCTGGTGACCAAATGCTGGATCATCAACTTACTAACGAAAGGCCCGACGTTCGGATGGTAGAAAATATTGTCCAACGCCATGTCGAGTTCCGTGTTGCCGTTGAGATTTGCCGGTATGTTCTGATTTACGGCGTTCGGATAGGACAACAGGGTTTTTGCAGTGATGTTGTGGTTGTTCTGATTAAGGATCATCGGATCCTTGTAATTGACGATCCCAGGGGCGGAATTCGGGCACGTGGTGTTACAGAAAGACCAACCGGTAAATACCTTTGTAAATTCGTCAACGTCACCCTGATCATAGGTCGGGATCGGATTGCCCTGGCCGTCGAGCATCAGCGTTCCGTCCTGGTTCAGCATGAACAGCCCGATCGTGAATAGCTGAAGGATCTCGCGCGGATAGTTTTCGTTCGGGTTATTTCTCGTACTGCGAGCCATGTCAAGGTAATTACCCATTCCCGGATTGAGAGTAATGTCCTTCATCAGGTTGCGGTAATTCCCAAAAGCATGCTGAGAAAGCAGCTTGTGGTACGCGATCATCCAGCTTGACTGCTGGGTAACGCCGCCTGCGCCCGAGATGACCCAGATCTGCGAAAGCGCCCATGATACCCGATGGCGAAGCTGCGGTTCGCCGTAAAAGGCCTCTTTCATGAACCAGTTCTGAACCGGGTACATCGAATAATGATTGCGGATACACATTCGGTATTCGAGGGTCGACGTATCGAACATTCCGCAGCCGATCGTTGTGTTACCGGAATCTGTCGATTTCAGCGGGAAATCGGGATAAGGGTTGTTTGCCGATGGATACGGAGCCTCGAACTGCTCGGCAAGGTACGTTCGGAGGCCGATCCGGCGAATGCGATGGTCGAGTTCCGGAGTTGCTCCAAATGTCGCCTGCTGTAGGAAACGCATACGGTCGCCCGACCAGCGATATCCTACGAGGTCTGAGGTTTCCGGTTCGATGGTGCCTGCTTTCTTAAGGTCCTTCAGGGCTGAGAAAGGCGTTGGCTGTGAGCCCGCATCGCCCTTGAGTTCGCCGCCGGTCTTGCCGAAACCAATTCGGACACGGTTGCTTGATATTCCGCGCCAGGTGACGCTGATAAGAAGATCGCCGTCCGGATTTGGCTGTTCCCAATAGCCGATCTCGTCACGGAGCAGCATTGTCAGCACATAAAGGCCATCGACGCCGTTCACCGGCGAGAAGCCCAATACCGGAAATCGATAAAGCCGCCCGCGCGAGTCCTCGACATACACCCTGAATGCGTTTGCCCCTTCGCCGTCCATGAGTTCGACGTTGGTCACATAGATATTGACCTTTGATCCCGGCTGAAAGGCAGATTCTTTCGTACCGGACCTTCCCGCCGATCTTAGACCGCGGGTCGGGAGTTCCGTCAACGCCCGTGTCGAGGTTTCCTCAGTAAGCACGATTGGCGTCGGTGAATTCGGATTCGGATCGACCTGGCCGGATGCCATTCCGGCGACAACTAGGGTTAGCAGACACGAAACCAGCGTTCGCGTCACACTGCGGAATCTAATGCTAATCATTAACCAACCTCCGTCGAGAAAACCTTAATGTAAACGAATTGTGGGGCCAACTTTCTTGAAAAACAGAACGTTCGAGGGAAATTTGAACGTTGTTTGACGCTGTTTTACAGCTACTATAATAACAAACTTACAAAGAATCAAGGATTTTAGAATTCTTTTTTGGCTTCGAACGCCGCGATATGCAACATTTGACGCACGACGATTTCGATTGGTCGTTAAATTATGAATAATGAATGTAAAAATATCAGAAAATGACAATTTTCGGCAATGAAAGCGAGATCGAGAACCAAGATCCAAAAACCAAAGGAGTTCAGCTTTGTTCACACCGTCAAGGGTCACGGTTGGTACGACCTTGCGCCATTCGAGATTAACGAGGAAGAAGGCACTCTTAATTACGTTATACGCGATTCTCGCGGCGCGGTGAGCGAGATCAAAATGACCGATCGGGAAGACTCGATCGTCGTCGACTTCGATCGCGGAGTTTCCCGCGAACTTGTCCGGACTTCGGTGTGTCGTATCCTTCGAATGGAAGAGGACTATGGCGAATTTTATGCCGCCGCCGGAACCGACGCCGGGTTGAAATGGGCTGCGGCGTCGGGGGCAGGCCGTATGTTACGGTCGGCAACCGTCTTCGAGGACCTCGTCAAATCTCTCTGTACAACGAACTGCTCTTGGGGACTGACGAAGAACATGGTCAAGAATCTTGTCGACAGTCTGGGTGAAGAATCGCCTTCGGGACGAAGGGCGTTCCCGACGGCCGCCGCAATGGCGGAAATGGATACCGAATTCTACCGCTCTGAGATCAGGGCGGGCTATCGCTCGCCGTATTTTGTCGAACTCGCCGAGTCAGTGGCCACGGGCCGCATTGATCCGGAACGCTGGCTGTGCTCAGAACTCCCGACGGCTGATCTGAAAAAGGAGTTGAAACAGATCAAGGGCATCGGCGATTACGCGGCCGAAAATCTTCTAAAACTTCTCGGACGTTACGACGGCCTCGCTCTCGATTCCTGGCTGCGGGCTCAATACTATAAAAAGCACAATCGCGGCATTACTTGCGACGATAAAAAGATAGAGCGCCACTACCGGAAGTTCGGTGAGTGGCGCGGTCTGGCGATCTGGTGCGATATGACCGAGGATTGGTTTGCGAAAAATTGACCTGAAAGGCCCGGATTACTTTGCCGGGTCCAACCTTTTCAGCTTTTCAACAGGGAACTTTGCGTCGACGAACTGAAGGTGAAGCCGCCTTCGATGATCGTCGCCGGTTTGTCGGTTGCAGACGACTGCGAGCCCCGAAAAGTCGTATTCCTCGCTAATGAACTTGACTCGGTCACCTACATCGGCGTCGAGTTTCGAGATCACGGCAGCTCCGCTCCGGCTGATATTTTCGGTCACCGATCGGGCGCCAGCAAGCGACTGTTTGTCGGAATCGACAAGCGCGAGGTAAAGATCGATCGCCTGCCAATAGCGGATGTCCCGCCGGGTCTTGAACTCACCTTTTAACGGAGCAACGCGCCAAAGTCCATCTTCATTCATCCCGGAAACGCGATAGCTCCGCGACGGGTCGTTATGATAGCTGGTCGGTGCGTTTTTGCCGATAAATGCGATCCCGACGTGAAAACACTCGATATCATCGACAACCGAGGCTCTTGAGTGCTGGACCAATCCCCATACTCGGTAGAATTCCTTCTCATGATCGTAGCAGCGGAGTTCTTCGGGCAGCGGAAGCATCAACGAGACGAGTTGTCCGGTCTTGCATTCACGGGGCATGTAAAAAGCGGCTCCGGTGATCGAATACGTAACCACGTCGGCGACCTCCTTCCAACTCTCTCCGTTCTCGTCCTTGCCTTTCACGACCGCGTTAAGTGGCGGTCGCGTGATAAAGATCCGTTCGTCTGTGATGTCTGTGGCTTCAGTTGAGACTGACATTTTTTACTCCAAGTTTTTTCTATCGATTTAATGCAGACTTTGCCAAATGGCTAGTTCGAAGGTAAGGCGACCGCATCTATGCGATGCCCTGAAGTGGGAACAGATGGTCGATGAACTCGAGGTGAAGTCGGACAATTCCGTCTCCTCCGAGACGCTTGCCGCGAACTATCGAAATTATGGTCAGATCATGGCGTTCGCTTCTAACGCGAATGAAGGAGCCAAGTTCGGCGCTGAAGGAAGTGAATACTGCTGCGCCGCCGAGGCTGATGTTTTCGGTCACCGTGACCTCGCTTGCAATGACGTCGCCGTTTTCGTCGAGGATCTCCAGTAATAGCGATTCCGGTATGGCGAATCGCGTGTGACGTCTGAGATAGGTCGGAAGATCGCTTTCGTCGGGTGACGCACTCGCTGGCGAGATCTGCCAAAGGCCGCCATCCTCACGTTCAGAAAGTTCGTAAAGTGTCGACGGATTTTCAACAAAACTCGCCGGAGCGTGTTTCCCAATGAATGCGACACCAACCGCATAACTCTGCGATTCCGCATTTTCGCCGAGCGGGATGCAGCGTCTAACAAGACCCCAGATCCGGTACTGTGGTTCGAGATAATCGTAACACCTCAACTGACGCGGCATCGGAAGGCTGATCACAAGCAGTCGGCCGCGTTTTACCGGCCGTGTGAGATTGAAACCGGCCCCGAACGCTGAGATATCCTCAAGTCTGGTGACCTCGTTCCACGTAAATTTGTTGTCGACCTTGACCTCGACGCGGGTCGGCAGGGCAAGGCCGTACCTTTGGATCCTGCGTTGGTCTTTATCGGTCAAAGTTGTTGACATATTTGATGGTTCAGCGATGAGTTTCTGCACTATCCCGGCGGCACGTAAACGTCAGATCTTGAGGGATTTCAGCGAGGACTTGAGGTAGGCCTGCAAGTTGCTAAACAGGCCGAACGCCTGTAAAATCAAGAATAGCATCAACACAAAGAATTTTCCAGCTTTTTTTCATGGCCTCCGGGCATCACAAGAGCCAATAAACCCAGATAAATAAGCAATAACGGCACGGAAGTATAAATGGACTCAACTCTAGAGCGTAACCAGATAAACATTGAAGACGAGATGCGTCGGTCGTATCTCGATTATGCGATGTCGGTCATTATCGGCCGAGCATTGCCCGACGTCCGCGACGGCCTCAAACCCGTCCACCGCCGCATTCTTTTCGGAATGTACGAGCAGGGAAACGTTGCCGGCAAGGCGTATCGAAAATCGGCGAGAGCGGTAGGCGACGTGATGGGTAAATATCACCCTCACGGCGACTCGGCCATTTACGATTCGATCGTCCGAATGGCTCAGGATTTTTCGATGCGGTACCCGCTCGTCGACGGCCAGGGAAATTTCGGCTCGATCGACGGCGACAACGCAGCAGCAATGCGTTACACCGAGGTTCGCCTTCAGAAGCTTACCAACGAGGTGCTCGACGACATCGAGAAAGAGACGGTCGATTTCCAGCCGAACTATGACGAATCGCTCTCTGAGCCAAAGGTTCTGCCGACGAAGATACCGCTTTTGCTCGTCAACGGATCAGAAGGCATCGCGGTTGGAATGGCGACAAAGATCCCGCCGCATAACCTCACCGAGATCCTTGATGCCACGATCGCGATCATCAAGGACCCGGCAATTTCGATCGACGAACTCATAAAGATCGTTCCCGGCCCCGATTTCCCGACAGCCGGTTTCATTTACGGCCGGGAAGAGATACACCGCGCCTATCGGGAAGGCCGCGGCGTCATCCAAATGCGTGCGAAAGCGGGCATCGACCGAATTGGCCGAGGCGACCGAGAGCGCGATGCGGTCGTCATAACCGAATTGCCGTATCAGGTCAATAAGGCCCGTCTGATCGAAAAGATCGCCGAGCTCGTTCATGAAAAGAAACTCGACGGCATCTCGGAGATCCGTGACGAATCGAACCGCGAGGGCATCAGGGTCGTCATCGAACTGAAACGCGATGCGATCCCTCAGGTCATCCTCAACAAGCTCTATAAGTTGACTCCTTTGCAATCGTCATTCGGGATCATAAATATCGCGATCGTCGATGGCCAGCCGAAATTGCTGACTCTCAAGGCGATGCTTGAGAATTTCGTAGATTTTCGAAAGGAGGTCGTCCGCAGGCGAACCGAATTCGATCTGCGAAAGGCTCAGGCCCGTGCACACATTTTGGAGGGCTTGAATAAAGCGATCGATGCTCTCGATTATATAATCCCGCTGATCCGCAGTTCGCGTTCCGTCGATGAGGCCAGACAGTGGCTTATCGCAAATCTTGCGACCATCGATGAGGTCAAGACCTGGCGGGGCATCTCGGGCGGCAAGACGCAGGCCGAATTCCTCAAGGACCTGAACAAGGTCATGCGCTCGCTCGAATTCAGCGAGATACAGGCGCAGGCGATCCTCGACCTCCAGCTTCGCCGGCTGTCGGCTCTTGAGCGGCAAAAGATACTCGACGAGTACGAGGCTATCATAAGGCACATTGCCGAACTCGAGAACATCCTCGAGAACGAGAGCGTTTTGAAACAGGTGATCGTCGACGAACTTCACGAGGTAAGGAAGAATTTTGGCGATGCACGCCGCACCGCGATAATCGATGCTGGCGTCGAACTCACTATCGAAGACCTCATCGCAGACGAAGATGTTGCGATAACCGTTACCAACGCCGGCTACATAAAGCGAACACCCGTATCGACCTATTCGCGTCAAGGACGCGGTGGTAAAGGCAGGCTTGGTGCGACGGCCAAAAACGAAGATTTCGTCGAGCACATTTTTATTGCTTCGACTCACGCTTATCTGATGATCTTTACCGACGACGGCCAGGTCTTCAAGATCAAGGTGCACGAGATACCCGAGGCGGCCGCCGCCGCACGCGGAAAGGCCGTGGTCAATCTCGTCCAGCTATCGAGCGAGCGAAAGCTCGTCGCCGTGATGCCTGTGCGCGATTTTGGCGAAGAGGTCTATCTGACAATGGTCACCAAACAGGGCGTGATCAAGAAATCGTCGCTTGGCGATTATCAGAACATCCGCGTCACGGGTATCAATGCCATCAATATTGACGAAGGCGACGAATTGCTTGACGTGATCCGGACCGACGGCAAACAACAGATCTTTATCGCGACGCGTGACGGCATGGCCGTCCGCTTTAACGAGACAGACGTTCGCCCGATGGGCCGCGTCGCCCGCGGCGTTCGCGGGGTCAACCTGCGAAAGGGAGATTTCGTAGTATCGGTCTGCGCGGTATCGCAGGCCGGAACCGAAAAGATCCTCTCGATCTCGGAGCAGGGATTCGGCAAGCAAACTCAGGTAGATAATTACCGACTAACGAAACGCGGCGGCAAAGGCGTGATAAATATGAAGACGACCGCCAAGACCGGCAAAGTGGTTGCGGCGTTTCCGGTCGAAGAGGACAGCGAGATAATGATCATCACCCAGCAGGCAAAGCTCATCAGGCTCGGCGTCGATAAGATCCGCGAGACCGGACGCTCGGCTCAGGGTGTGATGCTCATTCGCTGCGGCGAGGACGATTGCGTCACCAGCGCTTCGCTCCTCAAATCCGAAGGCGACGAGGATGACGACTAAATCGTCGCTAAGTGTAAAACCCGAAAGCCGCCCGATCACGCAGATCCGGCGGCTTTTTCATTTCTCGTTGACGAGTCCAGTTTCAGCCGGAATCGCCGCAAACCATCTGCACCTCCCGGTCGAGCCCGTCTGGCTGACCTCGGTCAACGTCCTGCCCATCACGCTCGAAAAGACGAAGTAGTTGGTCTCCCAGGCCTCCCACTCTTCTTCCTCGCTTTCCCATTTCCGCTGCGAGCGCTTCGCCTCGCGGCCCATTCCGTCATGGGCTATCGTCATCTCGTAGGCCTCATTCCGGCCCGTCTTCATCATGCCTCCCGTCGAATCGTACTCGAAAGCGATGCCGTCGCCGTTGTAACTCGCCGGACTAAGGCCGCATTCAACCTCGATCAACGTGAAAATGTCTTCCTGCGGAAGTGAATCTATTTCCATTCAATCTTTACCCGTGTATCTCAAAATGAAAATACTGGGAAACTCGAGAAATCGGTCAGGGCATGCCGTCTCGTCATCCCTCCACATCTCACGAGTGATCTTCAACTGCTTGCTTAATAGTCCAGCTGATTCCAACCGGTTGGTTAGCATTCGAACTCTCTTTTCCAAGGTTGGTTTTGACTTGATCTCGTTTGATAGATAATAACCAACAATAACAACAGTTGCGCTAGGTTCAGTCCGCAGTCTCCGAATGGTGTTGTGTATGTTGTCTTTGAAGCGCCGTCCGATCGAACTGCAAGGCGAGTCATTGGTAGTAAAAACCGTGAGATTCAACTTGTCCAGCCAAACGCTTTCAACGAACGTCGGCATTTGACCTTCTTTTCGAATGGCCCAAAGCTCAATGGCATTTGTACCGCCACGCGGATTTGAGACGCAATCTTCTGACCGAACCACGAGAATTGGCGGTGTTTTCTGAGGTTCCCTATACCTTGATTTGATCGCATCCACAATCGAGGTCAAACTAGCAGAACTGGAAGGAATAGATTTAAGTAGATTCTCTTTTGAGCATATGCGTACGGCAAACTTTTCAATATCTTGTTGCATGAGTTTATAGCCCGCTCGACGCAACTCATCTGCAATAGGACCTGGAGAAATTGGGTACTCAAATCTCTGAACAAGGCTCGATTCTTGAGCAGGCGCGTTCAAGCTTTGAGCGAATCCAACCCCATGAGAAATTCCGAGCAGTACAATTAGAAAAAGTACAGGTTTTGCAGACAAGTGAATTTGACGTGAGTTTGAAGTCATTCTCTTCTCCTACGGACAACGGAAAGGGCTTTGTGCGTCTTTGTAAGCATCAATCAGGTATTTAATGGGAACAGATCTTCTCGAAGCGGCCGATATTCCATGTGCTGAGATATAGCGTCGATATGTAGACAAAGTCATCAAGGTAACATGTATACCGGCAGACTCGTATACTTTACCGTTTTTATCAAAGTTGCTCACAGCAATCCCGAGCATTTGACCGGGTGAAATAGACTGGCCCGGCTTCAAGGCATCATTCTTGTAAACCATATCCTTTATAGTTAATACTAAGGGGTCTTTCCCAATTTTGAGGTTCAATTGGATATCCAAGATTGAATAGACTTTCTCATTTGTCTGGAATCCATAATGGAGAACCTTACCTGCCATGCCTGATAGCGCAAAAACATCGTATTGCCGCGACGTCCCGCTTTCTGGAGGAGTAGGATCAAGAATATGAACGCCATCATGATCATTCCGAGATGTGTCCGGGGGCGTGCCGTCAAAAAAATATGGAGCGACAATCATCTCATTAGGGTCGCTCGTCAATCGTGAACCCGGTATCGCCTTAGTAATGCAGTTAGGGTTGTCTATGCGAGGATAAAAAGCATGTGTTCTCCATTCCCAGATTCTTCTTTCGGCTGTTGATACGGCGATCGGCCCGTCTCCGTCCGGTTCAGGATCCATGGGCGAAACGTCGCGGTAGCCGATAACCGAGAAGGCCCGATACATCCCGAATCCGAATGTTTGAAACCGGAAATTGGGATGATTCATATGTTGGACGAGGTCGGACGGCATGCCCAGACCATTGTCGATCAACATCGCGGCTTCCTCCTGACTTATCGGGAAGCCATTGTGTGTGATTCGCGGTTCGCCGCCCATTGCCCAGAGTGGCATTGTTTCGTCCAGCAATCCGCAGCCGACGCAGGAGGAGCCGCCGGTCTGCGTGACAAAGGGGTTTTCGGTGGCGACGTTGCCGCCCATCGGGTCGAGCTCGGCGGGCGAGCTTTCCGTCCCTTGTGCGTCAAAGATATCGCCGTCGGATTCGGCCGACCTGATGCTTGCCCCGACCGGGTCGGTCGCCTGAAACACTACAGAACCGCCCGAGTCGCCGTTCTGCCAGGCGATCTCCTGCCCGCCCGCCCTGACGTAGGTCCGCTTCTTTGTGCCGATGTCGTATACGTCCGTGACCACAGCTCCGCCCAGCACGGTCGAGCGGATGTAATACTTCGCCGGCTGCTGTTCCCACTCCCATTCCTCAGGCTCGATCTCCTTCTGTATCCACGATTCAATCACTTTTCATAATACTGCCAACTTTTCTCAATATTTCCACAACCATCAATTGTTACTCTGAAAAAATAGTATCCTGAAACTCCGTCATTTTTGGAATTGAAATCTATAACCCAAATTTCATCTTCGTGTTTCGAAACTTTCTTACTGTCGAAATCAGCAAAATCAATCCCTTTGGTTATACAAAACTCACGCAATCGTTCCTCCGCGAGTTTCAATGCCTGAGTGTCAGAATACATAACACTTTCACAGGAGGAGTTAATCATGTACTTACTACAAGCAACCGAAGCAATACAAAGGCCCAGCAACAATGATGCACCTAAATTAGCATATGAGTATTTCGTCATTATTTACCTATTTACAGCTACTGTTTAGAGTTGCGTACTTATTCCATGATTGTTGTACATCATAACGGCCAAGGGTTATGATATCGTACGGTTTCCCTGGAAACGTCTTTCCAATATAGGTCGAAATCTGCTTTGCGACGGTTCGATCCCCTTTATCAAAGTCATAGATATCAGGAATCACACCAATTGTTCCTTCAAATTCCGTAAGTCCCCATTCATAAATTTTAAGAGTTCCAGTAAGGTCAAAAGTTATTCGCCCTAGAACCGCCCCCTGCCAACCTTTCGTTTCCATCGGTCCGGAATGAATATTCTCGATTCGATGTGTAATACTTGTTCCTCCTTGAGTCCCTTGTTGAACTAAGTTCCTAATCGGCTCAAACGAACTTGGTAAAGGGAAATCAGCGGTAATTTCGTCGATCGAGATATAAACGGGCCTTCCCGATCCTCCTATATAGTGATCGAGAGCATCTTTTGCCGGAAAGCTATGTTCTTTCGATCGCTCTGGACACTTCAATTGATGTTTATTTGCAAATACTAGAAGCTTTGTGTCAGATTCGTCTTCTCTCCAATGCCAGCCGGTAACTCCATAATCACCCTTTGTCGAGTTACCGTTCGGATCAACTATTGTTGAGCCGGTGACCTCCGCAACCCATCGACCGCCGACGCCATCAGCAAACACCTGATACGGTGACGTTACCGCGGTTTCGCCGGTTTGATGATTTCTTGCGGTGCCGGCACCGCAGTAGTTATTGGGGCATGGGTAGGCCGAACCGGCTTGCATCAGCGATTCCGCTTCTTCGCGTGAGATAGGTAGCCCTTGCAGGGCGAATGATTGTCGTTGGCCGTTTACAAAGAGGACATCTTCTTCATCCAAGAGGCCGCAGCCGACGCAGGAGGAGCCGCCGGTCTGCGTGACAAAGGGGTTTTCGGTGGCGACGTTGCCGCCCATCGGGTCGAGCTCGGCGGGCGAGCTTTCCGTCCCTTGTGCGTCAAAGATATCGCCGTCGGATTCGGCCGACCTGATGCTTGCCCCGACCGGGTCGGTCGCCTGAAACACTACAGAACCGCCCGAGTCGCCGTTCTGCCAGGCGATCTCCTGCCCGCCCGCCCTGACGTAGGTCCGCTTCTTTGTGCCGATGTCGTATACGTCCGTGACCACAGCTCCGCCCAGCACGGTCGAGCGGATGTAATACTTCGCCGGCTGCTGTTCCCATTCCCATTCCTCAGGCTCGATCTCCTTCAATATCCGCTGTGTCCGCTTCTCCTCCATCCCGTCGCCGTTGTAATGCCGCGTCACCTCGTTCTCGCCCGCCGGAACCAATTGCCGGTTATAGACAATAAGCTGTCCGGCCGCGTTGTAGGTCGAAAGCGTTGCTCCGCCGTTGTCGGTTATCCGGCCGTCAGCGTCGTATTCCCAGACCGTTTGAGATTGATTTTGTATCCGGTTATTCACGAATGTCCGTTCGGCAGAGAAGTTGTGCGTTCCCCACATGTCGTTCACGCGTTCCGTAGTATTCCCAAAGGCGTTGTATTCGTAGCTTTGGCGGTAGGGGATGGCTTCGATCTCCGGCTGGGTGGTCGGTGTTCCGCCTCTCGCTTCGAGTCCGGTCCTGGCCGAGGTGATGCGGCCCATTTGGTCGTATTCGTTCAGCCGGTCAAAGCGGTCATCCACCGCATCGCTGAGCTTTCGCAGGCGGCCATCCGAATGATACTCGTAGGTCTTTTCCATGATCGGGTCTTGCTGCCCGCTCTTGACCAACTCGAACGCCGCGGGCCTCAGCCTTGTGTCGAACTCGACCGACATCGATGTCGCATTCCCGAAGCTGAGGCTCTGCAGCCCGCCCCATGCACGGTAATGCGGACTGCTTGCATAGCTCGTCACGCCGCCGAAACTGCTTCCCGTCACTGTGCTCAGACGCGAAAGCTTATCGTGGGCGTAGTTGATCTGTTCGCCGTACGGGTCTTTTAGCGATTTCAGCTGGCCGCCCTGAGTGTATGTGTATTCGAGCCGGAAGACGCCGTTCGGGGCGTTGGCAAGCGTGTCGGTGAAGTCCCTCGTCTCGGCGGTCATTTATGTCCTGTTTTCCGGCTCGTCATATCATGCTTCGAAGAAGCAGTTTTTGACGTGTCGCCAAAACCATACTCGTGTTGATAAAAAGAACCTAATTCCGATCTGAACGATCGAGAATTGCAAGCATTTGCTCACGGAGTGAGGCGTCAGAGATTTGTTTCACCAAGGCCTCCGGCGTTAATCCGTCCTGATTAGCTATCTCTTTTCTCGCACCGGCTTGGATCAGCGTCTTTAACTTTTCCAATCTATGTTCCCTAATCGCATGAAAAACGGCTGTCTCTCCGTATACGTCTTTATTTTCGAGTTGAGCGCCAGCCTTCAACAACCGCTTAACAACATCCGCATTATTACTAGCGACCATCAGGGCGGTAATTCCTTTCTCATTTATGTGGTTGACGTCCGGCTTCTTATTAAGAAGCATGTCCAACACCTCAACGTCAGCGTATTCTGCAGCCGTCATCAGTACAGACGTTCCACCAGAACTTTTTGCATTGACGTCTGCGCCTGCCTCTAACAGAATCTTAATGTAATCTTTTGAATCCTTATAGAATAATGCAAGCATTAAGGGGGTTTCCCCAAGCGGGCCAGTTATGTTTACGTTAGCTTTGTTTTCGAGAAGAATGTTCAGAATTCTGAAGTGTCTGAATGAAATTGCTAGGAATAACGGACTATTATCGATCTTCGTGCCCGGAACGGGATCGATTGCGGCACCTTTCTTTATCTCAGACTCTAGCCATGGAATGTTGTTAAGAGCAATTGCCCGTAGGAGTGGTGTTGGAAATCGGGTAAGAAAGGTTTCCAACTCAGGATCTGGTTTTTGCCCTAACGCGACCGGTGTTGTAAGACCAATCAAAAACAAAAAAAGAGTGATCCCGCCGCCCAAAATGCGGATGTTCATATGCAAACCGAATGCAGTCTTGCAAATCAATTTCTTTCACCCCCGCAATTATTACTTAGCCAATTATTGATGGTCTGCGCAGCGGAGTAGTTGTCGCCCATATATGTAGGAGGGCCTTGTGCTGTTATCCATTTCCGAGTCCTTTGATCGAAAGTGAACTCTACCAATCCCGGAGAATATTCTCGCTTCAGATCGAGTTTGAGAACCGCGAGAATTGCCATGTGAGATCCGTTTCGAATTGCAAGATGCAATGCCTCATGAAAAACCGTAAGTCCGCGTTGAACTGCTGTTTGCTGATTGTACGGATCAAAGTAATAGACCGTAGATGTAGCAATATTAGCTACAGCGCCAGCACCATAGTTTCCTGCAAAGGTGGAAAGCGTTTGGCTTAAATCGCCATATTGAAAATCCGCCGTGTTTGCGAAACCGAGGCTTTCGAGCGTTCGTCCTGCATATCCAGTTCCGGAAGAAGCATCGCGACCATTTTCCGTGGCTTGTTCAAGATAAGTTTCAATGTTCGTGACACCAAGTTCCTTCAACTTTCCAAGACAATTGGGATTATCCTGAAGAAACGCTCGGAGAGACCGTTCGAACGCATTCTCTCCCTTTTTACCCTTTCTAGGAGTCCCGTCGATATCTTGCCCGAGTGCCCGGCTTATCGGAACAATCAGAGCAGTCACAGACCACGAGCTATCCATCGGGTTGACGAAGTAGAAGTCATGTCGGGTGATCATGCCGCGGGTTTCGCGTTGAAGTCCAAATGCCGCATCTCTGTCAAGGCCGTCCCATGTTCTTCCAGCATGATCAGCATAGCTGTACCTTGAACCCAGATACGTCCCCTTCGACATCCTCGCGGCCATTTCGATCAGGCCGAATGTTCCGCCGATATGACCGCTCTCTATTTCCATCATGAACTGCGATTCGGTAGCCGGCAGGCCGTTTATGGTATATGTGTTTCGCCCCGGACGATACCCTTCGCCCGTGCCGAAGAGGTCTATCCCCGACCCGCCGTCACCCGGCATCTCGGTGTTGAGGGCAATATAAGGCCCCGGGTCGGCGACGTTGCGGCCCATCGCGTCGTATTCGCCCGTTCGCATCACGCCCCCCGCCGCAGTCCCGTTGGCAAGCGTCTGCTGAACTCCCGAGCCGCTCGCGTCCTGGTGGATGAACCTGATCGTTTCCACCGCTGACTCGCCGTAAAAAATGCTCTGCTCGGCTAGCGTCACGCCGTTCGCGGGAATGAACGTCTTCTGCTTGGCTCCCGCGCCCGTCGTCTCGCTGATGACCCTGTTCAGAATCGTCGAGCGGATGTAGTAATTCGTTATCTCGTCCGGGTCGGTCGATCCCGCGTTGCGGACAAGCTTTGCCAGGTCTCCGTTCCCGTCGAAATGGTTCTCGACCGGAAGGGTGTCTATGTTCTCGTCGTCGATATCCGTCGGGACGATTTCGACGAGCCTTCCGGCGGCATCGAAATCGTAGCTCCCGTCCAGGTCGGCCGTGACGTTGCCGTCGCTGTCGTAAGTCCAGTTCGAATTGCGGCCGTTCGTGAAGCTGACGGTCAGGTTCGATTCGCTCCCGTAGAAGAACCCGGTGAAAGCAGTGATCTTTCCGAATGCGTCGTGCTGATACGTCCGCGAATACGGTTGATCGAAGTTATGCGGGCCGGTCGGCGATTCGCCCCTTGCCGCCGTCCCCGCCTTTGCCTCGACCGTACGGCCCATATGATCGTACTTGTAGCTCCGGTCGAAGGCTTCGTCCATTGCGTCGTCGACGAACTTCAACGCCCCGTCAGCATAGAACTCGTACTCCTTGCCGATGATCGCCGTCGCGTCCTTCTTGACCTCGAACCCCGTCGCCTGGAGCTTGCCGTTGAAACCTGTGACGCTCATCTCCGTCCCGTTTCCGTAAGAAAGGCCTCTCAGAGTTCCGCGGGCATCGTAAACCGGATCTTCGGCATAGGTCGATATTCCGTTGAATGCCGTCGGGCTGTCCACGGCCTGCAGCCGCGAGAGCTTGTCGTATGCGTAGTCGACCCGATAACCGAAGGGGTCGGTGAGGGACCCAAGCCGACCGCCGATCGTGTATTCGTAGCCGATCCGGTAATTGCCGGTGGGCTTATTCGGCAGCGTGTCCGAAAAGACACGGGTCTCGGCGGTCATCCTCGAAAGGGGATCGTATTCGTAAGCGACCGTCCCGAGGCCGTCGGTCATCGATGTCCGGTTGCCGAGAGCGTCGTAGCCGAACTCGACATCGTGGGCGTCCGTCACGCCCGTCTCACCGACGTCCCAGTTCATCTCCTCGACCAGCCCTCTCGAATTGTATATGTAGTTTGTCACGACGCCGCGGCCGTCCGTGATGTTTAGGATGCTGTCGTCCGGGTTGTAGTTGTAGGTCGTGTATTTCAGCGTTTCGCCGCTCCGCTGCTCGGGCCGGTGCGACGTCTTCCATTCGCCCCATTCTTCTTCCTCGCCGTCCCTGACACGGATCGAGCGGTTGGATGACCGCAGTTGCAGTTGTAGAAGTTAAGTGGCCTGGATACTGAACAAATCGAAATCGATGTTCGATAGAACCTTTATACAAATCTTCGCCGTTCAACCGACCTGCCAAGATTACTTTTCCATACTCAAAAGGACAACATCTCGGATCTCCTGTCCGCGAGTAAATGCGATCTCGTGGCCGCTTAGCGACCACGCGTATGCGTAGACCTTCTCTTCCGGCAAACCGGCGAGTCGCTGCGGTTCGCCGCCCGCAATATCCTGACGCCATATACCGTTCGCCCAGTCTCGATAGGTTATCGCTTTGCCGTCTGGTGTCCATCGAACGCCTAAATTCAGATTCGCAAGCCGCGGCGTCGGGTACTCACGCAAAGGCCCGGCTCCATCGATCGGAACAACGGCGATCGTTATGGCACCCTTGCGCGTTGAATGGAAAGCAATGGACCTCCCGTCGGGCGACCAGCGTGGGAATGCAACCGATTTATCCAGCACAAGGATCTCTTCGCCGCGTGTGGTTGAGATCATCCAGAGTCCGTGACTATCGCCCCGTGTAGATGCGAATGTGATCCACTGTCCATCAGGTGATATATGAGGCTGTACGTTCTTACCGGAGTTCGTGACCTGACGAAGATCGCTTCCGTCGAAGTTAACGCTCCAGATCTGTTTGCTCGCACCCCGATCCGATTCGAAGACGACGCACCCGCAGACTTCGGACGAACTTATGTGAAAGTCGTTCGCCCCCGAGGTGAGCTGAACTGGTCCGGAACCGTCGGCTGCCATTGTCCATAGACTTATGTTGCCGTCCACAAATGACGTGTATACGAGCCGTCTTCCAGGTAGCCAATCTACTCCGTACCAACCGTTTGTCGTGCCAAGCGAGTCGAACGTGATCTGTTCCGCCGCGGCTAGATCGTCCGCCGGTGCGATCCAGACGTTCGATTGATGTTGCGCTTGCACGGCAAGCAGCGACGTGTCGTCGGCTGATAAGTCGAGAAGCTGACCGTAAGCGTTGAGATCGCTTAAGATCGGTCTTGCTTCGCCCGTCGGGTAGCTGATGTGCCAAAGCCGGGAACTAACGGTCAGGCTTCTTTCGGATCCGACCGCGATCAGCCCGTTGGCGTCATTTCGCCAGACGAGCGACCTGTAGAGTTGCCACCCGAGACCGGTCAGTCGTGATATCGACCCGTCGTCGACCGTGACGATAAGGATTTCCTGCGTTTCGGCGTTCTCTTTAGCGAAAGCGGCGACAGCGATCATCTTTCCGTCGGGCGACCACGCCGGAGTTCGGGCGTTGAATTCAAGACTTCGAGGGCGCGAGATCAATTCGCGTTCGTTTCCCCTCAAGTCGGCTATCTTCAATGTCGACCTGTCGGCTTCGTTTCGAACGAAAACAAATTCTTCGCCCGACGGCGCGAACGAGATGAAATTGATCTCGTCCTTGATCTTATCTGCCTTTCCGCCCAGCACTGGCATTTTGAAAAGCGCTGAAGCACGGTTTAGGTCGATCGCGACATAATACAAGGTACTACCGTCCGGGGCGAATTTGATGAACGCGTAAGTGACCTCGGCCGGTTCGCGGAGCTGTACTTCACTCGTTCCGTTGACGTGCCCGAGCCATAGGCTGGCGCGACCGTCTCTGTGTTCTTTTGAATAGGCAAACAATTTTCCGTCCGGTGATAGGGATGCATACGTCACTTTTCCATTATTCGTCAGCCGCTTGATGCTGAAGCGCTGGAACGGGATCTGTGTCTTGGCAGCAAAGCGATCCTGCATGAGAAAGCCGCCGAAAATCGTGAGGAGAAATATGACAAGCAACCCAAATACGACGATAAGTGGTCGCCCATTTGCCCAACGACGATTGTTTTCGGTCTGAACGGGACGCTCATCAACGACGTCGGATTCCAGGACGATGCTTGCAAAGGTCTGTTGCTCAAATATCTCTTCACATTCGGGGTCAGCGTTCGTATGAACGTTCCCGACGAATCTGTAGCCCTCACCCGACACCGTCAATATATACCGAGGCCGCTTCGCCGATTCACCGAGAGCCTTCCGGATCTGCGCCATATGGACAGAGAGATTTGATTCCTCGACGATCCGGTCACTCCAGACAAGCTGAAACAGATCATCCTTCGACATCAATTGTCCGGAGTTTTCTACAAGGACCAATAACAGGTCGAAGGCCTTTGGCTTGAGCGGTATTGCCTCGCCGTCACGCTCCAGCCTCCGCTTCGGAAGGTCGAGCCGAAATTCGTCGAAGAAGTAATACTCTCTCGCCGCAGATGTCATCGCGTTATTTGGAATTTTTCGGAAAAATTCCGCGCAAAATTCAGGATTTTTCGACAGCCGCCGGTAAAAATACGAAATCACGGCGGGAATAAACTGGATAGCCGGATTTTAACAAACGATCCGACTAAATCAAACATTTTGCGGATGACCAATCGCATCACTATACGGGTCGAGCTTTGGACAAGAACTGTGATCCATCGTCGAACCTATCGTGCAGAACGCAATGAACCGATCGAGGAGCCGGCGACTGCAACCGATGGATCGATCAATAAGGTCCTCGACAGTCCGTCTCACTTTCAGATCGAAAAGATCTCTTCCAAAGGAGAAGTAAAAGATAATGAACAGTAATCGAGTGTCGCCTACTAACGCGATCGGTCCGCTTTGTCTTGCAATTCTTTTGTTTTCGGCCCTTGCCGCGGGGGCGCAAACGACCGAGTTCACATATCAGGGCAAATTGAATGATGGTATGACGCCGGCAACGGGCAGCTATGATTTCATCGTCAGTTTGTATTCGGTCGAGACGGGCGGTACGCCTATCGCGAGCTTGTCTCGCCCGAACATAGCCGTAACAAACGGAATATTCGCACTCCGACTCGACTTCGGTGCACAGTTTCCCGGCTCGAATCGATGGCTCGAAATTTCTCTGCGTCCCGCCGGGACCGGCACTTTTCAAGCATTGTCTCCTCGCGTACAAGTAAATTCAGCCCCATATTCGATAAAAAGCGCGATCGCGGAAAACGCCTTCCAACTCGGCGGCATCGCCGCAGATCAATTCGTTCTGACAAACGATCCGAGGATGAGCAACGCGCGTACACCCCTTGCCGGCAGCACAAACTACATTCAGAACTCCGCGTTCATTCAGAACGCAAACTTCAGCATCACCGGAAACATGTCGGCGAATATCGTCTCGGCGGCGCAATTCAACTACGGCGGCTTCCGCCTCATTGGGATCGGGCCGGGATCGAACACGCTGTTCGTCGGATTGAACGCAGGTGGCCCGGGCGGAGTTGATAACTCCTACTTTGGAACGAACACCGGCAATGCGAACAGCTTGGGGGCGGCAAATTCATTTTTCGGCTCGTCTGCCGGCCGCGTGAATACGACGGGCTCGAACAATTCGTTCTTCGGAATGCGGGCCGGTGATATCAACACGACCGGAAGTCACAATTCGTATTTCGGACGGCATAGCGGATTATTGAATTTGGCCGGCGCGTTCAACTCGTTCTTCGGCAGCGGAGCAGGCGAGAACAGCACGACCTCAAACAATTCCTTTTTCGGTTATCGCGCGGGCGCGACAAATTCAAACGCGTCCGGTAACTCTTTTTTCGGCTATCTCGCGGGCGAGGCGAATACTGGCGACGAGAACGCGTTTTTCGGAAGCGAAGCCGGCAAAGCCAACTGGCAGGGAGATCGAAATTCGTTCTTTGGATATGCTGCGGGAGATTTGAACACGAACGGCTCGTCAAATTCCTACTTCGGTTTTCGGGCGGGATCGTCCAACACCTTAGGAGAACACAATTCGTTCTTTGGCGCCCTCGCCGGAAGGAACAACACCGGCAGCGATAATTCATTCTTTGGCTACGAGGCCGGAGCCTCAAACAGCGGGATCAACAATTCGTTTTTCGGATACTTCGCAGGTCTTACAAATACGACCGGGAGCCAGAATGCCTTTTTCGGAAAAGTAGCGGGCCGAGTAAACACGACCAGGGCTCAACAACTCCTTCTTTGGGTATGCGGCAGGCGTGTCGAATACGACCGGCTCGACAAATTCATTCTTTGGCACGGGGTCTGGAGCAAGCAATACGGTTGGCAGTAACAACACGTTTCTCGGATATCAGGCCGGATACGGGAATACCGACGGTCTATACAACACTTACGCCGGCTATGAAGCTGGCCAGATGACCACTACCGGAAATGCGAATACGTTCTACGGCTATCAGGCCGGAAAGGCGAATACGGTCGGTGACGCCAACACTGTGATCGGATGGAACGCCAATACGTCGGGGATAGTAAGCCATGCAACGGCGATCGGCGCAGAGGCGGTTGTCAGCACGAGCAACACGATAGTCCTCGGACGCAACTTCGCGAATCCCAGCGGCTCACTTGGTGATGATGTCGTCGTCTATGGCTTTCTGCGTGCGACGCTGTCACCGTCGGGTGGTTCGATAGATGTTTGTCAGAACGCCGCAACTTTCAATCTGCCCTCGTGCCGTCCAGCCTGCGTTACAAATCAAATGTCGAACCTTATGACCGTGGTCTTGAGGTCGTGCGCCGCCTGAGGCCTATCGCATTCCAGTGGAATAGCGGCGGGCTTCTTGACATAGGCTTTGCTGCGGAGGAGGTTGCAACTGTCGGTTCTCGCTCTTGCGACTCAAAACGCGAAAGGCGAGATCGAAGGAGTCAAGTACAAACAGATCACTACGGTCCTCGTGAATGCGGTGAAGCAGCAGCAAGCGGAGATCGACAGTCTTCGAGAGCAACTCACCGAGTTGAAAAAGATCGTGTGTGCGGCAAAGACATCCGCGGAAATCTGCAAGGGAATAAGTGAACCCTGAAGAACAATATTAAACGGTGTCACGTCTGCTTCCACGATTGTGTTGCGGAGCCACCGTGCGGCGTCAGCATCTCGGTCGCGTCCTTCAACCGATTCAGGCTGTCGTAATTGTACGTCTGCACCGCCGAAAAGCCTGTATTTGTTCCCACCGTCGGAACCGTGATCGTCTGCGACAACAAATTCCCGTTATTCGCCGTCGTGCCGTACGAATAATCCAGATCGAGCAAGTTCGTCGCTCCCTGCGTTACACCGAGTGCGATCTGCGTGGGCTGCAATCTTGAATTAAATTGCGTAGATTCCCATCTTCCATTGCCCAGTTGCATGCTCGTCACAGCACCAGCCGCGTTGTAGGTGAAATTCTTTGCGTAGTTCCAGAGGCCGGCCTGTGCGGCGCAGTCGGCGTCCGCGCCTGCCGCGGCGTCCATGCACCGGACTCTGAACCATCGAGAGATCACCGCTCGCGTCGAGCACGTTCTTCAACTTCCGGCCTGAGGGATAGGTCTGCTCGACCAATGCTCGGGCGAAGTTGTGTAAGAGACTGCTCCTTGGCCCATCTTTGGAATGTAAAATTCAATCTAACCGGTTTTGCCGCCGCAACTCGAGAATGTACGTCGCCCAAATAATTAACTGACCCGCGAAGTACCAGCCAAGAATTAGTATTACGAAATAAGGCGACATTTCCCAACGGCGTTGGACCGAACCATCACCGTGAATGCACTCGTCCAGAAACATTGTTAATACTGATGTATGAAACGATTAGCAGCATTGGTACCAATATGCGCACTATCGAGTTATTGACTCTGGTGGTAAGCCCGAGGGCCATCAGAATCAAGGGCCAGGTGAAAAGTGGTGCAAAAAAAATAAAAGCTCCATGTCCGCCACCTGTACTATCAACTGCGAGAACAACGTACACAACGGTGTAAATTAAGCCGAAGATTAACTTAAATGCTAATTTCACGTCAACCTCCCAAACGACCCGCTTATTCCTCCTCAATTACTTTCACGGTAGTTTTGTTTTCTCATTTTTCCGTTCCCGAGCTTCGTCGCCGAAAACCGCACCGCCGCGTTTTCGGTGAAGCTGCCGGCATAGTTCCAGTAGCCTTGGTTCGCTGTTTTGCGGCAATTCAAAAGAGGATCAGGTGCTCATTACGACTGGTTCACCACGGTGATCGAATAGAATTGCCAATTCTTCGAATCGACCTTGTGAAAAACAACATGGACGTAACGACTTGCGAGAATTCCGTTGTTTACTAGAACTTCGAACAGCGCGCGATTCTTTTGGAAATTGAAACCTAGAAATTGAATCTTCGCACGTTCCCTTTCGACTTCGGTTAAGAAAAACAGCTCGGATCGGACTGCTTCAACTGAATTCTGTAAAGTAAACGCGGTTTCAAGTCCTTTTGTGTCGTGAATTGTTCGGATCGTTGATGTCAATATCGCGTTTGATGCACATTGGCGGGAGCCGTTTTCTACTCGCCTCCGCAACTCTAGAGCTGGCTGTGTGGTGTCGAGAAAAAGAGCAAATACGTATCTCATATCGAATTCACCCCATTTACAGACGTCGCCTGCTCTCGTCAGATACTCGATTTCACGATAGTCTAGCGGATGAAGCGGAATTGGCACCGGGCCAGAAAGCAAGCAGCGCGTTTTGCAATTTTCGACTAGTTTACTCAGAAGTTCACGGTCGCCGAGATATCTAATTAAACGCTGAGCCCCATCGGATTCGTCGAGGTTCGAGCTCGTCACCGCATTCAACACACTGTCGAATTGACTCGGCGGCAACGAAAAAAGTGCGCGCAACGATTGCTCATAGGTTGCCGAATGAAAGTTCGCCAGATCCGAAAAAACCGTTGATAGTTCTCGATTATTCCTGTTTGTTAATTTACTTTGCCCCAGCGAATTCGTTATTCCCAGGGTAATACAGAGAGCTGCCAGAGCTAACGTTTTGTTGAGATACCGACTCATGTGTATTGCTACCTCCTCACGACGCCCACAGATCGTTGCCAAATCAGTGTCCTCCGAACCGGAATCGGCTCAATTGGCCGTGGGTCGCGTTGTAGTACCTCGCCTGGGCGAATTCGAGTCCGCTTTCATTATCCTTCTCGTAGCCGGTGTAGCCCTTCCGCGTCTCGCTCTGGCCCGCATAGCCAAGCCCCGCCGCCCGCTCCGGCGTAACGCTCTCCTCGCCAAAGGCAGTGTAGTCCCGCCGGCTCGTCACCCGCCCGTCCTCGTCCGTCACCACCCGCGGCCCCAAGATGATCGGTTGTCAAATAGCTGGTTTTGGCGGTTGCGGCCGGTTCGACGATGGTTGAATACTCGGCAACCCGCCTGTTTGAAGCATCATACGCGAAGACGGTTGTTTCGCCGGTTTCTGGGACTTAAGCAGAATATCGCAGTTTTGCCGGATCGAGCGCTTTTCCTTCTGCTTTCTTTCTGTGTCAAACCGTGCATATCGTGCAAACTGCAGTTCCGATCACGCTACAGATACTCGAAAATAGGGTCATGACGGTTCCAACAATGGCGGCGGACAAAACACCTGTGCAAAATTCAATTTCCGGAGCGTGCACCGATCTATGGCTCGCTTGTTTCATGTGTTTCAGGGAAACATACGGGCCGCGCGCGCTGAAACGAAACAAAAGATACCTCGCTCCTCTGCCCTACATACAGCTCCATTGGCCATTGACGATCATTGCCGGAGCTCCGGTTCCGCCGGCCTGACAGGGCGTTGTAGATCGGCGACAGTTTTGGCAATAGACCATCGAACCGTTCGCACGGCCGGCCGGCAAGGCGTTATGCATCAGCGACGGCATCTGAACGGGGCCGCCGAACTGGACGTCGGTGCCGAAGTAGGTCGGATGTCCGGCGACGCTGCCCTCGGCCGGCTGGCCCGTCATAAATACGACGGTAGCTTTGTCGAACATCTTTTTCTGAGCGCCGCGGCAGCAAGCGTGAAACCGTCGTAGCAAAAGCGGTCGCCGGTCGAATAAACCCGCAGCCGTTCGTCGGCCTTGAACGTATCGCCCGTAAAGAAGTTGCCGGTCGATACGAAAGTGCGTCGGGCGTTGAACACGATCGGGTTCCCAAAGGCCGAATTGATCATCATTATCGGGGCCGAATAGTCGCCCGCAAGCGGATTGTTGACGGCGTTGTAGACGATCGAATTCGTCATCGCCTCGGTCTGCGAAGCTATTATCGTGATGCCGCCGCTGTCGAGGATGTTCAGGAATGTCCCGCCCGGTGCGTTGCCGAATCCGCCGCCGAATGTGTCCTGAATGAGTATGCCTGCGGCGCGTTCGAAATGCATCGAGTTGGCGTTCTGCCCGGCGCGTTTTGGCGGATTGATGAAGAGCGATCCCGAGATCTTCCAATCGGAATTTCGGACGTTGGTGAAAATGCCGGTATCGCGGCTGAATACGAAACGGCTATTGTTGACCTTGACGTAATCGAACTGCCAGTTGAGGTCGGTCTGCGGCAGGCCGTACGCATTGATGCCGCGATCGAAGTTGTGAAAAACGACGCGGTCAAAAACGAAATCCTGCGAGGAATTGTAAGCGCCGAATGCCTCGACTCCCGACGTTCCGTCGTTGCTGCGGGCATAAAGCTCGATATCGCGGATCGTCACCTTTCGACGCATTCGCCGATCTGGAACAATGCACGCTTTGCTCCGTCGAGCGTGATGCGAGTCGGGTTCGGACGCGGGACGTCGCTGGTCCGATCGCTCGAGTGAATGCCATTCGAGCCCTCGATGATGATGCCCGACGGGATCGCGATCGGCGACCTTACAACGTAATCGCCGGCAGGGAAGCGGAGCGTGCCGCCATTACGCGAGGCAATGTAGGCAAACGCGCTTCGGATGGCTATCGTATCGTCGGTGCGGCCGTCGCCGGCGGCGCCGAAATCGCGGACGTTGTAAAAACCTTCCTGACGCGGATCGACGTCAGCGATCCAATCGTATGTTATCGGGCCCGAATGCTGATCGCCCTGAAACGTGATGCGATATCGCTTGTCCTCGCCGATGAAGCACCATTTGTAGTCGCTCTGGCTCGCACGCATCGTCGCACCGGCCGCAGACGACTGCGAAAGGCTGCTTGACGAGCCGTCACACGGCGTCAGCTTCATCGGCGTTGCCCGGTCGAGATCTGCAACGGCGATCGCCGTCGACGGGTTGACATAGCGGACGGCACACGTCGCCGAACGATGATTCGTCGGAGCATTGAGCACGATGTTGTAGCCCTCGAATTTGTATTGGGAATGCGACGAAACAGATGAAATAGCCAGAAATGCAATGCCGAAAAATATTTTATTCATAGAGCAATTATTGCGAACCGATCGCCCCGGGGCAAAAGGATGAGCTGATGAGAGACGATTGGTCAGGCCGGTCTATTCGAAAAGTGTCGGAGCGACGGCCTTTGCAGGAAGGTCGATCCCGAAATGCTCGTAAGCAAGCCGCGTCGCCATTCGCCCGCGAGGCGTTCGGTTAAGAAAGCCTATCTGCAGCAGATATGGTTCGATGATCTCTTCGATCGAGTCTTTTTCTTCGTGGAGCGACGCACACAGCGTGCCGAGGCCGACCGGGCCGCCGTCGAATTTCTCGATGATCGTCATTAGTAGCTTACGGTCCATTTCGTCGAGGCCGTAGGTGTCTACCTCCATCCGGTTGAGAGCATCATTCGCAACGTGTTCGGTAATTTTCCGTCGTGATCGACCTCAGCGTAATCACGGACACGGCGAAGCAGACGGTTGGCGATACGCGGCGTTCCGCGCGACCTGCGAGCTATTTCATTTGAGCCGCTCGCGTCGATCTCAACTTCGAGAATGCCGGCGGAGCGTTCAGCGATCTGCTGCAGCTCGCTTACGCCATAAAAATCAAGATGAAAATAATGCCAAAACGGCCGCGGAGCGGCGCCGTGATCATTCCGGGCCGCGTCGTTGCTCCGACAAGCGTGAATTTTGGCAGTTCGAGCTTTATTGAGCGTGCGGCCGCCCTGCCCGATCATGAGATCCAGGCTGTAATCCTCCATCGCCGGATAAAGAATTTCTTCGATAGCAGGATTGAGGCGGTGTATCTCGTCGATGAAAAGGACATCACCCTCTTCGAGATTGGTCAGGATCGCCGCCAGGTCGCCGGCCTTTTCGATTATCGGGCCTGCCGTCGATTTGAGTGCGGCACCCATTTCGTTAGCGACGATGTTCGAAAGCGTCGTCTTGCCGACTCCGGGCGGGCCGGTCAAAAGGATATGATCCAAAGCCTCGCGGCGTTTAAGTGCCGCTTTCATGAACACGCGGAGATTGTCCTTTACCTTTTGCTGCCCGATATACTCGGCAAGCTGCGCAGGCCGAAGCGTCGCCTCGAATTTAGATTCCTCGGGCGTTAGCTCTTCGTCACGGATGTTAATTGCGGCAGAGGTTGTCACAAAAGTCCCTTGTTAAAAAGTGCAAAGATATCCATCGAAAACGCGACCGCGCAATGTAGTATCAATCCCAGCCAGATGCTGCCGTTGCGATAGCTTAGCCAGCCGAGAAAGATGCCGGCAATGATCGCTGAGAACGTCTCGGCAGCCGGCTTTCCGAAATGTATCATGCAATATGGCACGGTCATAACAAATATCGAGTAAAGACCGAGCGAAGGCTTCAGGCTGTGCACCAGAAACCCGCGAAAGAAAAACTCGAGCCCGAAAAACTGTAAGAAGTATATCAGTTCCCAAAGAAGCAGCGTCGTCCCGATGTAGGGCTCGCCGTTGTAAATATGCAGGAACGGATACTTCGCCGCAAAGCCCGATGTGAGCGACATCAAGTAAACGAGCGGAATCATGGTTACCGTACAGGCGGCCAAAAGCTTCCAGAAGCCTTCTTCGATCGAGAATTTCAGACCGAAATCGCGCAGATTCTCGCGCCAGACGAGTTTAATTATCAGAACGGGCAGCAAAACGTAGAAGACGGTCACGATAAAGACCCACCAGCCAAGACCGGGCAGATTATTCGAAGGTGAGTTGGCGATGAAGTTTCCAAAATCGGCTAGTGAGGTACCAGCAAAAAAGGAGGCGACCGCCGGTTGGTTCTTAAGATAAAAGATACACGTCAGTCCGAATGCCGCGTAAACAAGCGAGATCACGGCTTTTCGATCAAGAATGGCCAGATCCTTGGAAAATTGCTGCAGAACATTGCGCATCAACCAGTTAGGTGTAACAAACGTTCATTTTCGCATGCGAAAAAAACCCTTCTGCGGACCAAAATGCCATTATCGCGAACCAAAATTCATGCTTGCAACGATAAAGCACTATTTCGCGAGTCGTTGGAGAGCCGCCCGGAGCAGTTTTTGTACGTTAAGCTCGGTTCCATCTTTGATCGCCTGTTGGAGTGCCTTTTCAGCAGCGTCCTTTTTGTATCCGAGATTTGTCAGGGCCGAAAGCGCGTCGTCGAGTACTTCTTCGCCGGCGCTTCCGGCGGATGTCGACTGATGACTGCCGGCGGCAGTGGAATGCGAGAGTTCGCCGACCTTATCGCGGAGTTCGATCACGAGTCGTTCCGCCGTTTTTCGCCCGACACCCGGTATCGCAGTCAACTTTGCGAGATCATCCGTCCTGATGGCCGCAATGATCTCGTCGGCGTTCATACCCGAAAGCATTGTGATTCCCGATTTTGCCCCGACGCCCTGAACTGATATCAATTTCAGGTAAAGTTCACGCTCGCGTGCGGTCTTGAACCCGAAAAGCTGAAGCGTCTTCGCGAACGTATGTATAGATCCTCAGCGAAACCTCGCTGCCGACCTCGCCAAGCTCATAAAATGTCGACAATGGGATCGTTACGTCATAGCCGACGCCACCTACGTCGACGATCACGGTTCCTGCGGTTTTTTCGAGAATCGTACCCGATAAATAGGCGATCATAGTTCGGCGGCCGATCGGAGCTTATTTCCTCGCACGAGGTTCCTGTTTCACACCTGAAACATAGTAGTGCAATTCTCAATATAGGGCAACGCGAGCGGCGGCGTACATCATCAATGAGACAGTCCATCCTTGCTATCCCGCAATCGTTTTGATTTATTAGAATTGAATGAAAGCCGAAAAGATCTCAGAACTCACCACCAATCGTTTGAGCATCTATCTCCGCTGTTTGCTGGAGCTTCGATCGGAAGGACAGAGTACGGTCTCGTCCGCGGCCCTTGCCAAGCGGTTTCATTTGAACTCAGCTCAGATACGTAAGGACCTTGCTTACTTCGGCGAATTCGGTATTCGCGGGGTCGGTTATTATGTTGATACGCTGATCGATAATTTGCGGACCATTCTCGGTCTGGATCATGATCATAATGTATGCATTATCGGTTCGGGAAGACTCGGCACGGCGCTGGCTGATTACAACGGTTTTCGCAAATCGAATTTTTCGGTCAAGGCCCTGTTCGATGCGGATGCGAAAAAGATCGGAAAAAAAGTGGGCGGAGCTGAGATTTTTGACATAAAAAACTTTCAGTCTGTCGTAAAAAGGAATAACATAGATATTGCGGTGATCGCCGTCCCTGCAGATTCCGCCGAACGGGTACTCGAACTCGTTGCGAAAGCCGGTATAAAGGCCGTGATGAATTTCGCACCCGTTCCGCTGAAAGCGACAGACCACCTGAAGGTTCGAACGGTCGATCTGACGACGTGTCTTGAAAGCTTGTCATTCTTTCTTGCGGGAACCGAGAGTATAAATGGCTCCGGGTTGAAACCAAAACGAAATACCCGCCGTAAACGCTAGTAGTATTAATCAAGAGGTGAAGTATGAATTTGACCGCAGTATTTAAGAGAGCCATTCCCTTCGCTTTGACTTTCGGAGCGGGATTGTTGATCGCAAGTATTTTTGTGCCATTAAGTGTCCCGACAATCGAATCGCGCAGCGGATCGACAAGCTATGGACACAGCGACTGTAAGAAAAAGCGTCCGCATTACAAGGAACTTCGTAACGAAAACATAAGGCTGCGTCAGCAGTTAGAAGAACTGCGGCGGGCGACCGAGGTCTCTGAGGTCGAATTGACGATCCCGAAGGAACTTGACGTACCGGCCCCACCGGCACCACCCGTCAAAGAGATCAAAATGAAGACCGTTACGGTCAAATAGTTTTCTTGAAGAACCAAGGCCACAGGTTAACGCAACATTCGAGTTGTGTTAATCTGTGGTTTCTTGCTTTATGGACGAACAATCAGCACGAAAACTGATCGTGGAGATCGGCAAGCTGCTCTATGAGAGGAGCTACGTTGTCTCATCTGACGGCAACGTGAGTATCAGGCTCGACGAGAATACAGTACTTGCGACACCGACGATGACCTGCAAAGGACGGATGACCGAAGATTGCCTTGCCTTAACGGATATGGAAGGCAGGCCGCTTTCGGACAAGCGAGCTTCGTCAGAGCTGGCAATGCACTTGCTTATCTATAAGATGAGACCGGACATCAAGGCCGTATGTCATGCGCATCCGCCGCACGGGACGGCGTTTGCTGTTGCGGGCCTGGCGATCGACAAACCGATCCTTTCGGAGGTGATCCTCACGCTTGGCTGCGTGCCGCTCACTGATTACGGAACGCCGTCGACCAACGAGCTGACAGAGGCGATGAAGCCCTTTGTTGAGCATCACAACGCGCTTCTTATGGCGAATCATGGAGCTGTTGCTTACGGTGATGATCTTTGGCAAGCATTCGACAGGCTTGAAACATTGGAACATACCGCAAGGATCGCTATTCTTGCCAAAGCACTCGGCGGAGCGAACGACCTGCCTCAGGATGCGATCGAAAAGCTGATAAATATCCGCGAAAAGGCCGGATACCTACGCGAAAACGCTCGTTGTCAGGCATGCGGCTACCTTCATGATGCAGGTATCTCCTGCGAGTTGGAGGTCCAGTATCCGGCCGGAAAGGCATCAAACGGGGAAAAGGTGTCGTTTACCCGTGAAGAATTGATCGAGCTTTTGAGCCAGGCAGCGAATCTGGGTTAAACTATCGGGGCATTTGAATTTTCCAATCGCAATCAGGAGCACGAACTAAATGCAGGAAGCATTAGGAATGGTTGAGACAAAAGGTCTCGTTGCAATGATCGAGGCAGCAGACGCAATGGTGAAGGCGGCGAACGTACAGCTAGTCGGCTACGAAAAGATCGGGGCCGGATTTGTAACGGCTATCGTTCGCGGTGATGTCGCAGCGGTCAAAGCTGCCACGGACGCCGGAGCCGCAGCCGCCCGACGGGTCGGTGAGTTGGTAAGCGTCCACGTTATTCCGAGGCCGCACGCAAGTGTCGACGAACGGCTCCCTGTCGTAATGAAGTAGACCGGCTCTGTGTACGTGGTCGGCGACGGTGGCGGGCACCGCGGCGGTCGACGGTTCTCGTTCTACACAAATAATGATAATTGGACGAATTTTAGGGACGGTCGTTTCGACCCAGAAAGATGAGCGATTGGAGGGAAAGAAGCTCCTCATCGTCAAACCGATCGATCTTGACGGAAAAGATCAGAGCGGCTATGTTGTCGCGGTCGATACGGTCGGAGCCGGCTATCATGAAAAGGTCATTGTCGTAGGCGGTTCGTCGGCCCGAATGGCTGAGGGCAACAAGGACTGCCCGGTCGATTCAGCGATCATCGGGGTGATAGATACAATCGACTTTACTAAGGCTGAGTAGAATGAGATTCGGCGACAACAGATCAACCGCCCTTGTCTTCCTACGAATCATCCTCGCAGTTTTGATGTTCATCCACGGAGCCGCCCGAATAGGGAATGGTACGGTCGATGATCTCGGCGGTTTCCTTGGTGCTCAGGGATTCCCTTTGGGATTTTATCTGGCGTGGGCCATAACATTGTTCGAATTGATCGGCAGCGTGTTGTTTGCCGCAGGTTTCTATGCCTGGGTCATAGCTCTGGTCTTTGCAGCACAACTTTCGGCCGGGGTTGCAATGGTCCATTGGAAAGAAGGCTGGTTCGTCGTCGGAGCGGGCCGAAACGGAATGGAGTACAGTGTCTTACTCATCGCATGTTTTTTGGCGACCGCACTTGCGACCTATCGAAGCCAGGCAAAGTAGATATGCAGATAGCACGAGTGATTGGAACGGTCGTTTCGACCATAAAGAATGGAACGCTCGAGGGCCGAAAGTTCCTTCTTGTGCAAACGCTCGATGCCGACCTTAGGCCGAAGGGCAGTCCGATGGTCGCTCTTGATGCGGTCGGAGCCGGTATTGGTGAGCTTGTCTTTTGGTGCCGCGGCAAAGAAGCGTCGTTTCCATTCAAGCGTGACGAAACGCCTACCGACTGCACAATAGTCGGGATAATCGATTCAGAAAAACATGTGTTTCAGCGAGCGTGAGATCCAGTTATGCTGATAGCCCGCGTAATCGGCAACGTAGTTGCCTCGCAAAAGAACCAGCGTTACGAGGGAACGCGAATAATGCTGTGTCGTCAGGTGACGCCCGACGGCATTGATATGGATTACACATGCCTCGCGCTTGATTCGGTCAATTCGGGCGAAGGCGACCTGGTGATAATTGCCCAGGAGGGTTGGTCCGCATCAACTGCCGCGACCGGGCGTCCGGGAGCCGCCATCGATTCAGCGATCGTAGGTGTTGTTGACTACATCGACTTGCTTTCAGATCTTTAGTAAATGATCATGAGTGAAAATCAAAAACTCGCTGCAAAGATCGCAAGGCTGCTGGAAGCAGACGAATCAACAGACAGACTCGCGCCCATCTTTGCCAGTCTTGAGAAGATAAATCACCGGCTCGATAAACTTGAAGGCGCAACTGCGATACCGAAGATCGGCTCGCAAATAACAACTTCGCAACATCCTTCCCAGAACCGCTTCACTATCGCCGAGGCGATCGCTGACGAGGTATTTGGCAGGCCGCAAAATGAAAAGGCCTGTACGTTCGAACCGAACGCCAGGCCTTGCGACCACTGCGCGATGTGCAGTTCGCGCGGATTCTGATCGGTCATTTAACCATCCAAAGTCAATTATTTGAGGCCGGACCGTTCGACGCCGGAGCGTTGGCCGCGGGCGGATTTGCCGTCGGCGGGGCGTTATTTGCCGGGGCTTGATTACGCCGCAGGTCATTTGCGTTCCCGATATTCGGAACAGTTCGCGATCCCTCCTCAGCCTTAAAGAACGGTTCCTCTTTGAAACCGAGCAGACCGGCGGTCAACACTGCCGGAAATGAATTCCGCGTAGTGTTGTAATCGGTAACGGCATCGTTGTAATCGAGACGAGCGGTATTGATGCGGTTCTCAGTGCCTGAGAGTTCATCTTGAACTTTCATGAACGCATCGTTCGAACGCAGCTGAGGATATTGCTCCTGAAGCATAAGGAGTCTTCCGATCGTACCGCCAAAACTGTTGTTAGCTTCGATCACAGCCTGTTTTTGCTCGGGGCTTTGTCGCCACCCTCGCCCTGCGGCGCTGCTTGCTGGGCGTTCAGCAGCCGCGATCGAGCGTCGGCGATCTGGCCAAAGACTTCCTGTTCCTGGACGGCTGACATCTTGGCAGCTTCAACGAGATTCGGGATCAGATCGGCCCGTCGCTGCATTGAGCTTTCAACGTTGGCCCATTTGCCTTTGACGTTCTGCTGTTTCGCAGTCAATTCGTTGTAGCTGCATCCGCTCAGGCCAAATGCTGCAAACATCGCAATACTAAATAAAATCGCTCTTCTCATATTTTTTCTCCCCAATGTCGATCGTTTGATCCGAAACATACCTTTCGTCTCCACTCCGAATAGTCCGCCTATTCGTTTCCTGACGAATCGACCGAATCGATGACCCGTTCGATCTCTTCCATATATTCGCCGAAGAGTTCGTTCGCTTCAGCATCGCTCAATGTATCGGCGAAATTATCTTCGCGAATATTGAATATCTTTTCAAATGGTATTCCATTCAATCCAAGCGTCGTGACCGTCAATGCAACGATCTCATGTTTCGTAGAAGGCGGTGAGATCCCTCGCATCAGAAGCACCGCTCGAAACAAAGCAGCAAAACTCGTCAGGCTCTCGCCCATCAGCCGTTTGAGTCCGTCGACCGAAACGGACGCCGGAATGTACTGGCGCCGCAGCAACAAAAGCTTACTGCGCAGTTCATATTCGATCTGATGTCTCAGAAAGCGGTCCGAAACGTCGAGACCGGCAAGCACGTCTGTTCCGTAAAGCACCTTATGCGCGACCTGCATCTGATGAAACTCGATCGGAAAAACGTCCGCAGCATTCTTTAGCTCCGACACAGTAAAGTACACAGGCACCGGATGACCCATTTTGTGCCATTCCCGGACGCACGCGTGAGCCTCGCGAAGGTCTTTCGGCGTGATCTTGTGTAACGCGATCAGAATATTGTAGTCCGATTGATTCGGGATAAAATCGCCCGCCGCAGCCGAACCGTACAGAATGACCGAAGCAAGGTTCTTGCCGTGGGTCGTTCTAAGATCGTCAATAAATGGTGCAAAATGCTGCTTCATCATTCAATATGTCCCGCGATCACCAATCGCCGCCGGCTCCTCCTCCGCCGAAATCGCCGCCGCCGCCAAATCCGCCCCAATCGCTGCCGCCGCTGCTGCCGCCCCAATCCCAAGATGAAGATGACGATCCGCTCGAGGACCCGCTCGAACCGCCCAAGATGATCCAGGGAAGCACGCCGCCCCCTCCGCCAAAGCCGCCGCCGCCCCAACGATCCTGATCGTTTTTTGACTTTCCGCCCGAGCGGTTGGCGGCGATGATCACGATAACAAAGATGACTAGGGCGAGACAGCAGAAAACGCTCAGCGCACTTTGCGTAACCCCGCCACTATCCTCAGCCTTCGGTGAAGGCGTCGGGATCGCAACACCCGAGCGACGGCTTTCGATCGTGTAAAGATACGCGTCGACCGTGTCGCTGATGCCTTTTGCGTAATTCCCCTTTCTGAACTCCGGGACGAGAAACTGCCTTTGCAGGTTGCCCGCTATGCCATCGGGGAGTTCGTCCTCGAGATCTTTGCTGACCTGGGTGAAATACTTTCGATCGTCGATCGCAACAAAGAGAAGGGCTCCGGGGTTGTCGTCTTCTTTCGATCCTATTCCCCAACCGCGGGCGACCGCGAGCGAATATTCAAAAATAGGCCGGTCACCGGTCGTTTTTACGACCGCAACCGCTATCTCGACACCGTACTTGTCCTTAAAATCCTTAAGTTTTGTTTCAAGAGCCTGTCTGGAGGCTTCGTCGATGACACCGGCGTAATCGTTTACAAAACCGGTCGGTGCAGGCAGCGGCGAACGGTTCACCGACCATGAGTCGTCTTGCGAAAATGACATGACGACTGCCGTGAGAGTCAGTAATGTGGCGGCGAAGAACCTAAAAGGTCTTGGGAATCGTCGGAGTTTCATTCGATTATGACAATTGTGTCAAATCTTACACTAATACGAAAGTTTCGACCTTGATGTTCGCAGTTACTTTCGCTTTTCGATGCCAACGATCTCTGCCCGGAAGATCCGCGTTACACGGCGAACGGTCGGTAATTGGCGAGCGTATTCTAGAAGTTCCTCATCCGTCGGATCGGCGGAGAGTTCGGTTACGGGCATCGTGTCGTCGTCAGAATCGTCACGTCGCGGAGGGATGAAAGATAGTTCAGAGGTCTTTACCGTGTTACTGCCGGATCCGGCGGCGGCATGAGCTGCAGCGTGTGGTTCGGCAAAGGCCCGAGCGAACTCAACCGCCGAAGCGATCGGCATCAGGTCGTCGCCGCTGGTCGTTAACGCCTGCTCATAGGCGTCGTCAAGCCACGCGTCGTCAGTATGCGCGAGGTCGTCAGGTGTCAGAGGGGGCAGCTTTGACGGTAAATTCTCGATGAACGAAAGATCGATGGCAGGCCTTTTGGCGGATATCGGGACAGTATCGGCTTCCGGATCGGCGAAAACGAGATCCTCAGGTTCAGCGTGAATGACCGAACTGACCGACTCGGGCCAATCAGAAAGGGGAGGCGGCTCAGAATCTAGAGTTTTTTTTTCCTCGGCGGCAGCGGCGGCCCTCGTTTCGGGCCCAGCCGGCGATGCCAAGCGTGCGTCGGCGGGAACCGAACCCATCGTTAGCTCATTCAGCCGATCAATGAGTGTTTCGATCGGGACGATCCGACGCATTTCGACAAGCTTTACAAGTCCGATCTCCAGAGCGAAACGCGGGTTTGAGGCGTCTTTGAGCTTTGATTCGGTCGCGGCGAGAGAATTAAAAAGCCGCAGGACGTCTGATTCAGAAAGGTCGATGCCAAGACCGACCAGCTCGTCGCGGCGGATCACGGCATTATCCAGAACACCTTCGGCATCACCGGCTATCTTTGCGACCATCATGTCGCGAAGCAAAGCTAGAAGGTCGCGGCAAAAACTTCGCAGATCCTGTCCGCGAGCATCGAGTTCGCCGACGATCTCGATCATTCGGCGAGGTTCGTTCGAGGCGATCGCCTTGATGGTCGCAATGAGGATGTCGATACTTGCGATCCCGAGGGCATTCGACACATCAGCGGCCGAGACCTTGCCGTCGGAGAATGATATGACCTGGTCGAAATTCGATTGGGCGTCACGCATCGAGCCTTCGCCAGAGCGCGCTATTTCGCGAAGTGCGGCGTCGTCTGCATCGATCTTTTCGGCATCGGCGATCGACCGCAGGCGTTCATATATCTTTTGCTGAGGTATGGTACGGAACTGAAACTCCTGACACCTCGAGGTTATCGTATCAGGCACCTTTTGGAGCTCGGTCGTCGCCATTATGAAGACTACGCCCGGCGGCGGCTCTTCGACGGTTTTAAGTAATGCGTTGAACGACGAGCCCGAAAGCATATGAACCTCGTCGATTATGAAGATCTTGCAGCGGTCGCGTGCCGGCGCGATGTTTATGTTCTCGAGAATGATGTCGCGGATCTTATCGACCTGCGTATTCGAAGCGGCGTCGAATTCGAGCACGTCTATCGAACGGCTTTCGGTGATTTCTCTGCACGACGGACACGCCTCGGGATCGTCGACCCGGCAGGGGCTTACGGTCGGTTTCTCGGTCTTATGGCAGTTGAGCGCCTTTGCCAGCAGACGAGCGGTCGTCGTCTTTCCGACACCTCTCGCCCCCGAAAACAGGTAAGCATGATGCAGCCGCCCGTGCTCGATCGCATTACGAAGCGTCTGCGTAATATGCTCCTGGCCGGTGACCTCGTCAAAAGCCTGCGGCCGCCATTTTCGGGCAATAACCTGGTAGGACATTCGCTACATAGAATAATGGATATTCGCGAAACGATAAAGCTCGGCGCATCGTTCGACCGAAAAACAGGTCCACGGCGCGGTGACGGCGCCGTTTCAGCCAGTGTTTACCGATGCTACACGAACAAGTGAGGAACTTTCCCGGCTGTTTGCCGATGTTCGTCGCATACCGGTCGCACGCATTGACCGGTAAACGGCCGCATTGGCGTGCGGGACGGCGCATCGTCGGCGATGATGGCCGTTTCATGCGGTTCGCATGACGGCTAATGATGTTCCGCCGTCGAAACTCTGACCGATATCCAAGCCATCTGACGAACATCCGAGTCATTCATATCGTCGGACTCCGAACGATCACGATCTTCACCGGGTCGGCACAATAGGTCGGGATCGGCCGATTTACCGAAAATGCACTCGTAATCCGCGATACATCGTTATTCAGCAACATCTCAGCTCGAACGAGTTTACTGCCCGTTTATCACTTAACGATCACCGCTATGAGGCACGACCGATCTGGCTTACATCTTTGGCTTTGGTTTTCTTGCCTCATCGGCCAAGCGAAGTTTTCTCGCCGTTTCGGTCTCGATCCTGATCAGGCCTTCGCGGATGTTTGGTGTCTCGCCATCGTCAGTCGACCAAACGGGCTGGTAATGAACGTAAAGGCCCGGAAGATTCCACCAATACTGAGTTATTTTGAACGGCTGCCTGTCCGTATTGCCGGGAGTTACCGTGGCATCGCCTTTTAGCGACCAGCCGCCGTATTTTTCTGCAAGGACGTTTCGCACCTGAACGTCGACGCCCGGGCCCTTTGTGAACACGCCGATGAACCCGACCTTGCCCGCATCCGAACGAACGACCAACGTGCACTGGTTTACCCAGGAGGGACATTTGTCGGTCGCAAGATACACGGTTTTAATATCGACCGGATCTGGATTTAGGCCGCCGGGCCGGGCGAACTTTGCCAACATGTCGTCGAGTGCTCCGTGGCAGGTCTGGAGTCCCGCCCCGCCGACCTGAAACACTGGACATGCGGGAAGGGTGAACGGATCGCCAAGCTGAATCCCGAAAACCTCAGTGTCAACCTTTGCCGCGGCCGCTTTTGCGATCGCGGGGTCGTCCGCCGCCGGTCCTTTGCAGTTCTTTAACTCAACCGCTAGAACCGATCTTACTACTGAACGGGAAACGGGGATCGTCGGGACCCTCCGCGGTCGGTCGGGATACTCAACGTTGCAATAATTGTCATCCTCATGGACCTTCTGTCCGCTATCGTTGCGACAATAGTTTACGATCACTGTTTCGGGACACTTGTATTCGTAATTGTACTTGACGGCCGACTGGGCGGCGGCTCCAATGACCGCAAAGGCAGCGATCAACGTCAGCTGCAAGGATCGGGGAAATCGCATACTCATCTTCTACTCCTGACAAAGAAATATGGAGCGATCATCGATGAAAAGTGAGGTTTCGGGGATGAAGTTGCCGAATGGTATCGCAGTTTCCGGAAGGACACAAGAGAAAAGCCCGCGCTCGGCGGGCCGAAATAAGAAGATGGCCCCAGACTTAACCGCAACACAGGGTGAAAATGCTACCGTTGCTCGATTCCTCGCCTAGCGGAGTTCACACCACAGCCCTTGTGCGGAGCCTGGAGCCAAGCTAAAGAATAGCAGACCAAAAGCCAAAAAGAGAAAAACGGAAAAGTGGAAATCTCGAACCGGAGGCGTGCGCGGCACGGTTATTGGAAGATAATAGGGTCAAAAAAAGCAAAGGGAAAGATCGCAGGAGAAAAACAAACTCTCCGGCAACCTCTCTCCCTTCGCTGTCAATTCTGGCGGAAAGGGTGGGATTCGAACCCACGGAACCCTTTTGAGGCTCACAGCATTTCCAATGCTGCCAATTCAACCACTCTTGCACCTTTCCGAATTGAATTTTTAAAGATCAAAAAGTCCGGATCAAGCCTCTTCGGTCTCGATCACCACTATCTCTTCGACGGTCTCGACCACCGCCGCTCCGCCGTCATCTTCGTCGCCGAGCCAACTGTAAAAGAAGCCGGCAAGGGCGGCACCGAGGATCGGGGCGACCCAAAACATCCAAAGCTGCGAGATCGCCCACCCGCCTACAAAGAGCGCCGGTCCGGTCGAGCGTGCCGGGTTAACCGATGTGTTGGTCACCGGGATGGTTACCAAATGGATCAGCGTCAAACAGAGGCCGATGGCGATAGGGGCGAACCCTGCCGGGGCACGCCGGCTGGTCGCTCCGAGAATGACGATCAAAAAGAAGAACGTCATCACGACCTCGGCAACGAACGCCGAAAGCGCCGAATAGCTGCCCGGTGAATTGGCTTCAAAACCATTTGCCGCAAATCCGCCCGCGACAGAGAATCCGGCCTTGCCGCTTGCGATCAGGTAAATTATCCCCGCGGCAGCGATCGCCCCGAGTACCTGAGCGATGATATACGGAAGCAGATCTTTTGCGTCAAAGCGCTTTCCGGCCCACAGCCCGATCGAGACCGCCGGGTTGAAATGCCCGCCCGAAATGTGGCCGAGAGCGAACGCGCCCGTGAGGACGGTCAAGCCGAATGCCAGCGAAACGCCTGCGAAACCGATGCCAAGGCTCGGATATGCCGTTGCCAGCACGGCGCTTCCGCATCCGCCCAAAACGAGCCAAAGTGTACCGATAAACTCTGCCGTCAACCTCTTACTTAAAGGCATAGATCAATTGTCCTCCCTTTTATAACGATGAAGCAGTGTAGACGGGCCTTGTCTGTAAATGCATTGCGAACTGCCGAGTCCTGAACAAGCGATGCGGCATCGACGAACCCGCGTTTATGTCAAAACGTAGCTTAGATCCTCAAAACAAAATCGACATGGCGGAGAGGGTGGGATTCGAACCCACGGTACCCGTTAGGGTACAACGATTTTCGAGACCGTCCGATTCAACCACTCTCGCACCTCTCCGCGAATCCCCAATTCTACGTTCTTGAAGCGTGAAATTTCAAGTGCGCCCACGCCTTTCGCGGAAAAATGCCTGCATCAGCTCACGGCATTCGTCGGCACGTATGCCGGCGGTTATCTCAAGCCTGTGGTTGAGCCTCGGGCTGTCGCAAAGCTGAAATTGCGTCACAACGGCTCCGAAACGCTCGTCGGCGGTGCCGAATACGAGCCGACGAATACGCGCGTTGACAAGGGCACCGGCACACATTGCACACGGTTCGACGGTCGAGTAGGCGGTCGCCCCGATGAGGCGGTAATTCCCGATCTTGGCAGCTGCCTTGCGGATGGCAAGTATCTCGGCATGGGCGGTCGGGTCACGATCGGAGATCGTGCGGTTCGAGGCCGCAGCCAGAAGATCGCCGCCGCTGTCGACAATGACTGCGCCGACCGGCACCTCGTCAAGCGATCCGGCCCGGCGGGCCTCGCCAAGGGCGATATCCATCCAATGAACGTCATCGTGCATCAGAAGGATTCTAAACAACGCGGCCCGGATAGCGAAACCAGGCTGGGCGGCGGCCGAATTTCTTGCATCGGCAACGCGAAAGGAATATTCTGTGATTTGGGCTTTATGAAGCCACCTCGATGTTTACCCGGTCAGCCTACGCTATATGAAAGACGATGTTCGGCTTGGTTCCCAAACAGCCGACGAAGACATCCATATAACCTCAGTCCCCGACTCCTTCAAGGCCTTTGCCGAAGAGGTTCGCAAGCGCAACCAAAAACCCAGGACGACGCCGCTGACGATACCGCAGAAATTGGCTCCGGCCGAGTTCAACACGGCGATGGTGCACTTTTACCGGGGCGAGATACAGCGTTCGAATATTTGGCGCAATCGGCTCGACGCGACCACGAACTGGGCAGTTATCACGGCCGGCGCAACGCTCTCGTTCGTATTCAGTTCGCCGGATAACCCGCATTTCGCGATACCGATCAATACTATTCTTGTTTCCATATTTCTGTTCATGGAAGCAAGGCGTTACCGGTATTACGAGGTCTGGGCAAATCGAGTAAGGATACTCGAGACCGGTTATTTTGCACCGATGCTCTCGCATCGGACGATCCCGCCGGATAAGGAATGGGCAGATCACATTTCCGCCGATCTTATCTCGCCGCATTTCACGATCAGCGAGTGGGAGGCCATCGGCCGGCGGCTGCGTGCAAACTATCTTTGGATCTTTATCCTACTCGCTCTTTCATGGTCGCTGAAGATATATATTCACCCGTCGCCGATCCCGACCACCTCGCCGGTTGATCGCGAGCGATTCTGGGAATTGCTGTTCGACCGGGCTCAGGTCGGCCTGGCTCCGGGATGGCTGGTGGTAACTGTCGGCGCAGTATTCAATTTTCTGATCTTTTTCGTCGCATTCAGTACGCTCAAGCTCCGCGATGCTTCGAGCGAGGTGCTGCCGCTCGAGAGCTTTGAATGGCATCCCTTCAAGCAGGTATCTGATTGGGCCGGTTCGAGCCTTACGAGAAAAGGAACCATTCGACGCTCGAAAAAAGCTCGTCAGCGAATGCGATCGGTGCACAAGACCGAGAGTTGATATGGCGCGGAAAACGGCCGATAAGAATTTTGTTACTCTAACTTAAACTAACCTATATGAAACGGACGAGTTTCCTCTTTCTGTTGCTGTTCCTGCTCGCGCTCGGCGGATATTCGCAGCAAAACGCGACCGTGCAGACCATCGATCCCCGCGTGGCCGGAACGCCGCTCGAGCTCGACAGCCGCCTGATGGGACGGAAGATGCCGTATCTGGTCGTCGTTCCCGAAAAATACAACCTGAAGGAAGAAAGCGGACGCATTTACCCGGTCATCTATCTTCTGCACGGACTGACCGGCCGGTTCGACAACTGGCTCTCGCGAACGGCGCTCGCAAAATACGCCGCCGGGCACGACGCAATAATCGTCACCCCGGAGGGCGGAAACGGTTGGTATACTGACAGCCTTTCTAAGGAAAACGACAAATACGAGAGCTATATCATCAAGGAACTGATCCCGGAGATCGACAAGAAGTTTCGCACCGATAAGCGACGCGAACATCGTGCGATAGCCGGCCTGTCCATGGGCGGTTACGGTGCGATCAAGTTCGGACTTAAATACCCAGAAATGTTCGTCCTCGTCGGCAGCTTCAGCGGAGCGCTCAGTGCAGCGGAGTTCACGGAAAGATCGCGTGCCGGAGCTATCGGCAGGTCGATCGATGAGATCATGGGCCCGATCGATGGCGAACTGCGAAAAGCAAATGACATTTTCGACATCGTCCGGCGGGCGACGCCTGAAAAGATCAAAACCCTGCCGTTCATCTATCTCGATTGCGGCACCGAGGATTTTCTGGTTCAAAATAACCGCGATTTCGTTACGTTGTTGACCGAAAAGAGGATACCGCATGAATATCGGCAGCTGCCGGGTGCTCACAACTGGCCTTACTGGGATAAACAGGTGAAGGAATTCCTCCAGGTGGCGGGCCGGATGCTCCGGTAAAGGGTGACATTATGAAGAAGATATTGCTCGTAACCATTTTGCTGATCCTCCCATTGGCTGTCTTCCCTCAGACAAGGACCGCGGTCGCCGACGCCGCTGCGGCGAAGCGTCTGCTTGGCAAGCATATGCTGTCCCTCCAATGGATCAGCTGGGACTACTTCGGAACCGCGACCGTTACGAACAAGAAAGGCGTTTATGCCTTGAAAGGCGAGCAGCGCGGCCGCGGGAATACCGACTTTGTCACGATCGACGGAACCATTTCGCGGATAGACACGAAGGAATTCACATTCAGCGGTACGATCGTCACACAGGTGAGTCACATAAACGGCGGCGAACCGTGTATGCGCGAAGGCGAATTCACGTTCAAGATAACCGGCACGCGGAAATATTGGCGGCTGATGCAAATGGGTAATCCTTGCGACCCTGTGACGGATTACGTTGACATCTATTTTCGATAACGACGTTGAGCATTCGTCAGGCATCAGAATATGAAGTACCTTTTCGTTATTTTTGCAGCATTATTCCTGTTATTCGCCACCGCCGATGGTCAGCATGTGAACAGAACGCCAGCGTCACCTTCGATGATCGAGATCGAAGGCATCGACGTGGTCCCTTTTCAGGTTCAAACCGAACAAGAAAAGCGCGTCCTCGAGATACAGGCCGCGCTGAAACAGCAAGGGTTTGACGGCTGGCTCTTTTACGATTTTCGGGGAAGCGACATTCTCATACCGCGTATCCTTAAGACCGAACGGCTTAGCGGATCGCGGCGGTGGTTCTATTTTGTTCCGGCAGATGGTGAGCCGGTGAAGGTCGTTCATACCATCGAGCCGGGCCAGCTTGACGCATTGCCGGGTAAGAAGCTGATCTATCGCGAATGGTCGCTGCTCAAGAAACAGGTCGAGGCCGCGGTCTATTCGCAAAAGCGGCCGAAAGGCAAGTTTCGTCTCGCGATGCAATATTCGCCGAACAACGACATTCCATATATCTCGCGGGTCGATGCCGGAACGATCGAGATGGTTCGATCCCTGGGTGTCTCGATCGACTCAAGCGCTGATCTGGTGCAGCAGTTCGAGGCGGTCTGGACGCCGGAACAGCTTCAGATGCATACCGAAGCGGCGACCAAGATGCAGAAGATCATCATCGAAGCGTTTGCTGAGATCAAACGCCGCATAAATGCCGGCATCCCGACGACCGAGAACGACGTGCAGCAGTTCATGATGAAACGGTACGAGGAAGAGGGAATGAACCCGTCGCCGATGATTGTGGCGGTCAACGCGAATGCGGCGTCACCGCATTATTTTCCGCGGGCGGGAAAAGGATCTCCGATAAATCGGGGAGATCTAGTTCTGATAGATACGGTGACAAAAGTGAAAAAACCGAGATCTCCGGCCGCAGATCTGACGTGGGTCGGCTATGTCGGCGAGACCGTTCCTGAGGAATATGCGAAGGTCTGGAATATCGTATTCGATGCACAGCAATCGGCGTTGAAGGCAATCCGAGAGGCGTTCAAGAACGGGCGGCAGATCACCGGGGCCGAGGCTGACGACGTAGCACGCGGTGTTATCGCGAAGGCAGGATACGCCGATCAATTCCTGCACCGAACGGGCCACTCGATCGGCGAGGAAGGGCACGGGAACGGCGCTAACATCGATAATCTCGAGACGCGCGATTCGCGTCGGCTGATCGCCGGAACGGCGTTTTCGATCGAGCCCGGAATTTACCTCAGCGGTAGGTTCGGCATACGATCGGAGATCGATGTCTACATCGACGGAAAGGACGTTCTGATCACTGCTCCGCATCAGACCGAGATCGTTGCTATTCTGAAGTGATGGTTCTTCGGCGGACCAGGGGAACAGTGGGAGAATTTCGTTTTGGCTGACTCTGCAGGTTCTGCGATCGAATAAACAAATGCTCAATTTTGCTATCGAAACCGCCCGCGATGCCGGGCGGGTTTTACTTGAGAAATTTGGCCGGATCGAAACGATCACAAAAAAAGGCGACATCAATCTGGTCACCGAGGCCGATCTTGCTTCGGAGGCGTTGATCATCGAGCGGATACGATCGCATTTTCCGCGTCACGCCATTCTTGCCGAAGAATCGGGCGAGGCGATCGTGATCGGAGGTAATTCGGAATTCAAATGGATCATCGACCCGCTCGACGGCACGACCAATTACGCACATGGCTACCCGTGCTTTTGCGTGACGATCGCGCTGGAACACAATGGCGAGATCGTTTCGGGTGTTACATATGACCCGACGCGAGACGAGCTTTTTGCGGCCGAAAAAGGCCGCGGTGCAACGCTCAATGGCAAGCCGATACGCGTTTCGGCCACGGCGGAACTTGGCAACGCGCTTCTCGTCACAGGTTTTCCATACGACTTCAAGGTCCGTGAGAAATTTGCCCGGCATTTGACGGAATTCCTGCTTGCGTCGCGGGGCGTTCGGCGCGACGGTTCGGCGGCGATCGACATGGCATATGTCGCATGCGGCCGTTTCGACGGCTTCTGGGAAGAAGGGCTCAATCCTTGGGACGTAGCGGCGGGTAAGCTCCTTATCGAAGAAGCCGGCGGAGTGGTCAGCTATTATGACGGTGCGAAATTCAGTATCTACACGCCGCCGATCGTCGCGAGCAACGGCCTTATTCACGAACAAATGACCGGGATTCTCAAATAGCCGCCTGCGACAAGCCGCCGCCGCTTATGCTAGTCTAGGTTAACCGTAACAGCTGACTTGCCGCGCGATCGATCGATCTTTTTTCTTGTGCTGCCAGCGTTCGGCCACCGAATTATGTCATGGCTTCGAAGAGACAAACCCAAGATAGACAATCAGCCCGATGGCGGAGAGCGCAACGTCAGGACCGAAGGGATCTTCGTGAAGTGCCCGGAATGCGAAAATCCGCTCTATAAGCGCGAGCTGATCGAATCTCATCAGGTTTGCACACATTGCGATTATCACTTCAGGTACCCGGCGATGAACCGTCTCGCCGCGCTGTTTGACGACGGAAAATTCGAACTCCTCGACCAGGAGGTCACCTCAGGCGATCCGCTCGGGTTTGTCGATACAAAACCTTACATTCAACGTATCGAGGCAGCAAAGGAGAGCTCCGGGCTGCCGGAAGCGATAGTCTCGGGTGCCGGTAAGGTCGGCGGACATCTTGTTTACGCAGGTGCGATGGATATGTCGTTCATCGGCGGATCGATGGGCTCGGCTGTCGGCGAAAAGATCACCCGTCAGATCGAACGTGCATTGGAGAATCGCGGGGCAGTGGTTATCTTTGCAGCGTCGGGCGGCGCCCGGATGCAGGAAGGAACGCTTTCGTTGATGCAGATGGGCAAGATCTCGGCCGCCCTTTCGTTGCTCCACGAAGCGAGGTTACCTTTCATTTCGGTTCTCACCGACCCGACCACGGGCGGCGTCACCGCGAGCTTTGCGATGCTTGGCGATGTGATAATCGCGGAGCCAAAGGCCCTGATCGGCTTCGCCGGCCCACGCGTGATCGAACAGACCATCCGCCAGAAACTGCCCAAAGGATTTCAACGCAGCGAATTCCTGCTCGAACACGGGATGGTGGACATCGTCGTCGACCGACGCGAGATGAAAGACACCATTGTCAGGGTGCTTGAGTTCATGATGAACCCCGCAGCTGCTGCCAAAGCTTGAGCGCATATGCTGAATCAGATACTTATCGACATATACAGGCGCGACCTTGCGAAGCTCAAGGCCGAGATCGAGTTGTATTTGAACGAGGCCGATCTCTGGCGGGTAGACGGCAAGATAGCAAATTCGGCGGGAAATCTGACTCTGCATCTTGTTGGCAATCTCCGGCATTTCTTTGGTGCAGTGCTCGGCGATACCGGATACGTTCGTGACCGCGATAGAGAATTCTCAGATGTAAGAGTTTCGCGGGCCGATCTACTTGCCGGCGTCGATCAAGCGGTAGCCGATGTGCTCGCTACGCTGGAGAAACTTACGGCTGACGATCTTACAAGAACTTATCCGATCGAGGTCTTCGGCCATCCAATGACGACGGAATTCTTCCTCGTCCATCTCGCCACACACCTCAACTACCACCTTGGCCAGATCAACTATCATCGACGGCTGCTCGGCAGCTAGATCGCGGCATATTTCGGCGTAACGGCTTTGCCCGTCCGGGCGCTCTCGTAGATCGCCTCGATGACCTCGAGGTCACGGAGGCCTTCTTCCATCGCCAGCATCGGCTGTTTATCGTTAAGGACGCAATCGGAGAAGTGATCGAACATCACGGGCAATTGATCGACGCTCGGGAAAAAACGTTCTTCGACGACGCGGCTCGGCTGTGGCGCCGGACCCGATCGAACGACATCTTTCGAGGCGAACATCCGCAGATTTGCATTGCTCGTCGCCGGATCAAGTTCCACCCATCCCTTTGTGCCGACGGCACGGAAATAATTCTGCAGTGAATAATTCCAACTTGCGGATCCGGTCGCAAGACATCCGTTCGGAAACTTCAGCGTGAATGCAATGCTTTCTTCCACGTCCTTAAATCGCGGATCGCCGGATGTATTACTGATGCTGGCCGTCACTTCGACCGGTTCCGCACCGGCGATATAACGGCACGCCTGAACGCTGTAAACACCGATGTCAACTAGCGATCCGCCGCCGATCAGCTTTCGGTCGAGGCGCCAGTTGTTCTTGCCGAGAGCATTGCCGATCGCAAAGCCTTTGTGTGCGACGATCGAAGTGATCTTTCCGAATTCCTCTTCACGGGCCATGCGGATCACGTTCTGATTGAACGGTTCGAACCTCGCCCTGTAGGCGACCATCAGCTTTTTGTTCAGCCGCTTTGCCGCATTGATCATTCTGATAGCGTCGACAGTTGTCGCGGCCATCGTCTTCTCGACGATCACGTGTTTGCCCGCTTCCATCGCCCGAATAGCTAAGTCGGCATGAGTGCCGTTTGGGGTTATGATGTAAACGACCGAAACATCTTTGTTATCTTTGATGGAGTCGAAATTCTCGTAATTGTAAATGCTGTCGGACCTTACGCTGTACCGGATAGCGAATTGTTCGGCCTTGGCCCGGTCGCTGCTAACAAGAGCCGCGATCCGGGACGTGTTTGACGGAGCGAAACGCTGCATCGCATACTGCGCATAGTTGCCAAGGCCGACGATCGCCCAACCTGCCTTCGGGCCGTTTTGGGCCTTCGCGTTCGGGGCAGACAGCAACGCGGGTACGGCCGCTAATCCGGCCGTTGTCACTAGAAATTCTCTGCGATCTGTTTTGGTCGTCATATTTCGATTTTTCGGTCTATTTTATAGGAAAGTGTTTTGAACCCTAAGTGAAACCTGCGGATCCCGATGAATTTTGACGAAGCAAACGGTTATCTTTTATCGCTCGGCAACGAGGTCGAGGCGATGAAGCTCGGGTTGGAGAATATACGGACGCTTCTAACTGCTCTTGGGGAACCGCATGAGAATTATCTCAAGGTTCAAGTTGCGGGGACCAACGGAAAAGGCTCGGTGTGCGCGTTTCTGGATTCGATCTGCGGCGAGGCTGGCATTCGGCGTGGGCTCTATACTTCGCCGCACCTTGTTTCGATCACCGAACGCATAAAGATAGACGGTGACGATATCAGCGAGAGCGATTTTGCCAGGCTTGCTGCGTTGGTCCGCGAGACCTCCGAAAGGCTTCTTGCCGAGGGCAAGCTGACCTACACGCCCACTTTCTTTGAACAGGTAACGGCGATCGCTCTGACGGCTTTTGCCGAAGCGAAGGTCGAACTCGCAATTCTCGAAACCGGCCTCGGAGGTCGGCTAGACGCAACGACTGCCGCCAACGCAGAGATAGCCGCGATAACTCGGATCGGCCTGGACCATCAGGAATACCTCGGCGACACGATCGAAGAGATCGCAGCGGAAAAGGCGGCAATAATCCGTGAACAGACGGAAGCCGTATTGATCGGCCGGCAATCTCCGCCAGTAATGAATGTCCTCCGTGACGTGATCGGAGAGGCTCACCGTAGAGGCGTTTTTGTTCGTGAGACAGCCGTGGTTTTCGACGAAAGCGCACTCGGGATGCCGCTGCGATCTCTTGTCGGGAGCCTGAGCCTTCGCGGTGCTCACCAGGTCGAGAATGCCGAAGTTGCGATACTTGTGGCAGATGCGTTGCGAACGCATTTTTCGATAAGAGACCAGGATATTAGCGCGGGCCTGAGATCTGCGATCCATCCCGGACGGCTTGAATACCAGGACAATTTCTTGCTCGACGGTGCGCACAACGTTGCCGGAGCCGAGGCCCTTGCTGCTTACCTCGATGAGTTTGTAGACAAGCCGATCACAATGATCTTTGGCGCGATGAAAGAGAAGGACATAAGCAAGATCGCCAAAATTTTATGGCCGCGGGCCGAGCGAGTGATATTGACGCGGCCGGCAAATATAAGAGCCTTGTCACCTGATGGACTTTTGGCTCAGGCGCCGGCGAGTATTGATAGATCCAAAGTAGTTAAAACCGAAAACGTGGCCGATGCTCTCGAAAAAGCTCGAGAAGTTACACCTCCGGGAGGCATGATTTTAGTCACCGGATCTCTTTACCTGGTTGGTGAAGTTAAGAAGTTGTTCAATAATTGAACATCGCCTGCAAAACGCCGGCGTTCCAGTTATGCACAAAATAGTACTGATACGCCACGGCGAGAGCCAGTGGAACAAAGAGAACAGGTTCACGGGTTGGAAGGATGTCGATCTTTCCGAAAAGGGAATTGCGGAGGCAAAGGCTGCGGGCGAATTGCTGAAGGCCGAAGGTTTTGCGTTTGACGAGGCGTACACTTCGGTGCTGAAACGGGCGATCCGGACGCTTTGGCTTGTGCTGAGCGAAATGGACCAGATGTGGATCCCGGAGACCAAATCGTGGCTGCTCAACGAACGGCATTACGGCGGTCTGCAGGGGCTCGACAAGGCCGAAACGGCCGCGAAATACGGTGACGAGCAGGTGTTGGTCTGGCGTCGGAGTTATGACATTCCGCCGCCGGAATTGGACGAATCGGACGAACGGTATCTTGGCAACGATCCGCGCTATGCCGATATCGTGAATTTTCCAAAGACCGAGTGCCTCAAGGACACAGTCGCCCGCGTCGTACCTTACTGGGAAAGCGAGATCGGGCCTAAAGTCAAAGCGGGTAAACGCCTGATCGTCGCGGCGCACGGCAACAGCCTGCGTGCCCTGGTCAAGCACCTCGATGGAATTTCGGATGACGAGATCGTCAAGCTGAATATCCCGACCGGTGTGCCGCTCGTCTATGAACTCGACGATGATCTAAAGCGGCTCAACAGCTATTACCTGGGCGACGCTGAGGCCATCAAAGCTGCACAGGAGGCCGTGGCAAACCAGGGGAAGGCAAAGTAGGGCAATCGACACATAAGAGAAAGGGCGAAAAGGAGATGTTCGATTTCCATTTTCGCCCTTTCACTTTTATACTTTGTCACTTCGTATGTCCTGGCAAAAAGCTCTCTTTTTCGTTCTGATCGTGTTCATTTTATCCCCGTGGGGCTCGCCCGCAGCGGCACTCGCACTTGGGCTGTTCGTTGCCCTGACGATCGGAAATCCTTTCCCCGAGCTGTCAGGCAAACCGGCAAAATACCTGCTCCAGGCATCGGTCGCCATGCTCGGCTTTGGGATGAATCTCGGAGCTGTCTATCAAGCCGGCAAAAGCGGAATTTTCTTTATTCTTGGCGTCGTTTTTGGAGCCCTGTTCCTTGGCTACGCGATAGGGAAACTTCTCAAGATCCCGGCGAGGGTCTCGACGCTTATCTCTTCAGGAACTGCGATCTGCGGCGGAAGTGCGATCGCGGCGATCGGGCCGGCGATCAAGGCCGAGAACGACGAGATGTCGGTCTCGCTCGGGACGATCTTTGTCCTGAACTCGATCGCGTTGGTCGCTTTTCCGATGATCGGGCATTTCCTGGGGCTTACTCAGAATCAGTTCGGTCTTTGGGCGGCGGTGGCCATACAGGATACAAGCTCGGTCGTCGGAGCCTCGACGGTATATGGCCCCGAAGCGCTTGCAGTTGCCGCCACGGTAAAGCTTGCCCGGGCGCTGTGGATCGCCCCGCTTGCTATCGTTCTTGCATTCGTTTACCACGAGGGTGGTTCGAAAACGAAGATCGCGATCCCGTGGTTCATTTTTCTATTCGTGGCTGCGGCTGCAATTCGAACTTACGCCCCGCTATTCGTTTTCCCGAGCGTCTTTGATTCGTTGGTGAACCTCGCAAAGGCCGGTTTTACGGTCACGCTTTTCCTGATCGGCCTTAGCCTTTCAAGAAAGATGCTGAAGCGGGTCGGGTGGCGTCCTTTCCTGCAGGGTACGCTGCTCTGGGTCATCATCGCATCCGTTTCGCTATGGGCGGTGCTTACGTTTAGCTGACCGGATTGATATAATGCTCGTTTCGGTACTAGACAGAGTTTTACACCGTAATGAGCATCAAGCAGATCACTGTCCGCGGGGCACGCCAACATAACCTCAAAAACATCGACGTCGAGATCCCTCGCGATAAGTTCACCGTGATCACCGGCCTTTCAGGCTCGGGTAAATCGTCGCTTGCATTCGATACGATCTACGCCGAGGGCCAGAGGCGTTATGTCGAATCGTTGTCGGCTTACGCCCGTCAATTCCTTGATCAGCTCGAAAAGCCGGATGTCGATTCGATCGAAGGTTTAAGCCCTGCGATCTCGATCGAACAAAAGACCGTTTCTCGAAGCCCTCGTTCAACTGTTGGTACCGTTACCGAAATATACGATTACCTGAGACTTCTGTTCTCGTCGATCGGTCAGCCTCATTGCCACCAATGCGGTGCGCCGATCACAAGGCAAACAGTAGAACAGATCGTCGGCGGGATCCTTGAACTCCCGAACGGTGAACGGGTAATGATCCTTGCCCCGGTCGTTCGCGGCCGAAAGGGTGAATTCAAAAAGGAGCTGGAAAAGTTTCACAAAGACGGCTTTGTCAGAGCCCGGATCGACGGCGAGATGCGGCAGCTCGACGAGGAGATAATCCTCGATAAACGTCGAAATCACACGATCGAGATCGTCGTCGACCGGCTTTTGATAAAAGACGGCGTAAAGGACCGTCTGAATGAATCGGTCAGAACCGCGCTAAAACTGGCGAACGGAGGCGTACTTGTTTCGATCGTCGATGGCGACGAAAAGCTCTATTCGGAAAAGATGGCGTGCGTCGATTGCGGAATCAACATCGCCACGCTTGAGCCGCGATCGTTTTCGTTCAACTCGGCCTACGGGGCGTGTAAACATTGTCAGGGGATAGGGACGGTGATGGAGATCGATGTCAATAAGATCGTACCCGACCCTTCGATCGCTGCCGGAAAGATCGAGTTTCTCAGCGGAGCTGACCGTTCGGGAGCATCGTTTCTACGATCAGCGTTGCTGGCCATCATCGAACGATTCGTCGACGGAGACAAGCTCGAACCGCCGGTCGAGGGAGCGAGGGCACGGAAGAAAGGAAAACGAAAAAAGGCGGATGTCATTACGGAAGCAGACGGTCATAAGAGCCTGATCGAAACTCCGTTCGCCGAACTTCCTGAAGAGATCCGAAACGCCTTTCTTTTCGGAACAAAGAAACGGCTGACATTTCGCCAGGGCGAGTATAAATACGAGAGCGACTGGAAAGGTGCATTGAAGGCGATGAAGGAGCGGCTCGAGAATCCGCCGTCCGAGAAAACGCGTGAGGCCCTGATCGAATTGGTCGCTCCCGTTCCATGTCCGATCTGCAACGGTGCTCGGCTCCAGCCCGAAAGCCTTGCCGTAAGGATAAACGGACGAGGTATCGGCGAATATACCGCGTTGCCGATCACCGAGGCCGTCAAACGATTCGCCGAGATCAAGCTAACGAAGCGCGAAGAAAAGATCGCCGGACTTGTCCTCAAAGAGATAAATGGCCGGCTGCAGTTTCTTGATGCGGTCGGGCTCGGATATCTGACGCTCGATCGCGGATCCGGGACGCTATCGGGCGGCGAAGGTCAACGCATAAGGCTGGCAACGCAGATCGGATCACATCTCCGAGGTGTGTTGTACGTATTGGATGAACCGAGCATCGGGCTCCATCCGCGCGACAACAGAAAGCTGCTGGATACGCTTCAAAAGCTTCGCGACCTCGGCAATACGGTCCTGGTCGTTGAACACGACGAAGAAACGATCGAAAACGCAGATTACGTCATCGATCTTGGGCCAATGGCCGGGACGCACGGCGGCGAGGTCATCGCTGTCGGTTCACCGAGCGAGATCAAAAACACCGAAGCCTCATTGACGGGCAAATATCTCAAGGGCGAAGTGAAGATCGAGATTCCTGAGTTTCGTCGATTGCCGAACGGCAGCCGGATCAAAGTAAAAGGGGCACGCGCGCACAACCTCAAGAATATTGACGTCGAATTCCCGCTCGGGCTTTTGACGGTGGTTACGGGCGTTTCGGGCTCGGGCAAATCGACCCTGGTCGAGGATATTCTGTATCCGGCGCTCTACAAACAGGTTTATAGATCGAATTTGCAGCCGTTAGAACACGATTCGATCGAGGGCATCGATCTCGTAGACAAGATAATCGAGATCGATCAATCGCCGATCGGGCGCACGCCGCGTTCGAATCCCGCGACATATACGGGACTGTTCTCGCCGATACGTGACCTATATGCCATGCTGCCCGAATCGCGGCAGCGAGGTTATAAGGCCGGCCGTTTCTCGTTCAATGTAAAGGGCGGCCGCTGCGAAGCCTGCGAAGGCGATGGGATGAAGCGGATAGAGATGAATTTCCTGCCGGATGTTTACGTCACCTGCGACGTTTGCCGAGGCCACCGCTATAACCGCGAAACGCTCGCCGTCAAATACAAAGGGCTCTCGATCGCTGACCTGCTCGACACGACGATCGAAGACGCTTTGCCGCTGCTTGAGAACATTCCGCAGATCAGGCAAAAGCTGGAGACCCTGCTAGACGTCGGCCTTGGCTATATCAAGGTCGGGCAATCATCGACCACGCTCTCCGGCGGCGAGGCACAACGGATCAAACTCGCCAAGGAGTTATCAAAACGAGCGACCGGAAAAACTATTTACATCCTTGATGAACCGACCACAGGGCTTCATTTTGCCGATGTTCACAGGCTGCTCGATGTTCTGCAAAAGCTCGTCGATACGGGAAACACGGTGATCGTTATCGAGCATCATCTGGACGTGATAAAATCAGCCGATTATATAATCGACCTCGGTCCCGAAGGCGGCTCTGGCGGCGGTAAGGTGGTCGCAACGGGAACGCCCGAGGAGGTTGCAAAGGTCAGGAGGTCGTTCACCGGACAGGCTTTGAAGGCGATGTTGGATTAGAGTTTTCCAACGGCGTCCGGACTACAGACTCTGCCCGTGCAATAACTTTGCGCTTAACGCGTTCAAACCTATAATGCTTGGAAAACGGGTGTGACCGTTTGTTTGCCTTTCCCTCAGCTTAATGGAGTAAAGACCAATGTCGAGAGTAAATACGTTAGCGTGTGTAGGGTTTGTAGTGGTTTCGTTGATCACTGGAGGTTGTGGATCTGATCCCAGCCAAACTAATGCCAGTTCTGCATCGGCGAATTCGAACAAAGCGGCCGTACAACCAAACAAAGACGGAACCATCCCATCAGGCACTGGGGTCGAAAAGGAGAAGCCAGCTGCCGGAAAAGCAAATGTTCAAGGTAAGGCATTCTTTAACGAAAAGCCGGCGGCTGGAGTAGAGGTCAAGCTTTGTAAAACTTTCAACCAGTATATGGGCGGCTGCGGCGCAGATGCATTGACCACTAAAACAGATGATTCAGGAGAGTATTTGATAAAAGATGTTCCCCCTGGTATTTATGAAGGGCTTACGGTCAAGGTTTTTGATACACCCTATTTTGTTTTTGCTACCTCAGGCATCATTTCTGCGGCAAAATACAATATCGAGGACGGTAAGACTTTTTTTGCTCCGGATACGCACCTCTACAAGAATGACTTAAAGCTGGTGAGCCCCAAAGCTGGTTCAAAAGTCGCAGCTGCGGGTATCGAGATAAAGTGGGACGCATATCCGGACGCGGCTTATTACAAATACAGCATTCATGCTGATAGCGCCAGCGGAGCTGAGACCAATTTTGATTATATAAGCAAACGCGTGGATGGTACGTCGGTAAGTCTTGACAAGCCTTTGGTTCCAGGAAACTACACCGCCAAGGTCGAGGCGTTCAACGCAAATGATCGCAAGCTCTCGCAAACTTCGCAGGACATGAAGTTTACTGTGACCGGGGCGGCTCCGAAGTAAGCAGCTTTATCGGCGTCGGCAAAAATAATAGCCAGTTGCTAAAAGTACGACTGCCAGGACGGAAGCTCCAACGACGGTGAAACCGGAAAACCTTGCCGGAACCACAGTTGGAGCTTCCAAATCTGTTTTTACGGGAGCGGCTACGGCTGGCAGAATGGATTTATGTCCGTAATCTATCGCAAGCTTATGGACGGCTGTGGCGTGTTCGGATGATCTTGACCTTCTAAGGACATTGCTTAGATCGAACAGCAACTGAGCAACGACCTGATCCGGTGGTTTTACAAATTCCATACGCTCGTGCAACTGATATGCAAGAGCGTCTTCGATCTCTTTTGCCGACTTTACTTGTCCTCGATGGTCGGTCACCGTAAGTTCCGCTGACGGATTGCGATTTACGGACTCCCAATCAATTCCTAAAACGGTGTTCTTTTCCAACCATTTTGGGTCCCTTTCTAATGCGATCTTGGCTTCGAGGATTTTGACGTGGAGCCATTCGGTTCGATAATGGGAACCGGGATCTCGGGTGAGTCCCTCTTTTATCCAGTGCAATGCCTTATCATTCTGACCCAACAACTCGTACGTAGTCCCAATATTTGCCGCTGTGTTATAGGCCTTATAAGACCGTTCCTCCCCCTTGAATATTTTAAGTGCTTCTTGATATTGACCTAGATGAACTAAAGCAACGGCGATATTGGTTTCGACATCGATCATCGCTTCTTTCTTCTTTTGATCATATAGCTGTTTAAGAAGGTCGTCCCAGTACTCCCGGGAGTCAGTTGTAGTCAATCGCCGAATGTACTCGGTTTCGCTAACGTTTTCGAGGTCGATAGGCTTTCCTACCGTATATCGCTCGCCCACCGGCCAAAGGCAGGCAAATCCCTTTCCAGCAAATAGCATCAAGATCGTGATGATAATTATGCCTGCGGGTTTGACCATAACATGCTACGTGATCGCATCTATCATTTCTCTTACTGCCCGATTCAACCCAACAAAGACCGAGCGCGAGATGATGTTGTGGCCGATGTTGAACTCGGTTATTTCGGGAATGGCGGCGAGGGCGGCGATGTTTCGATAGGTGAGCCCATGGCCGGCAGCAACAATGAGACCGAGCGAGCGGGCGTGGACGGCGGCGGTGCGAATCCGTTCGACCTCGGCGGCGGCGCGGCGTTCGCCGTCGCCATGCATCGCCCGCGAGCCGAGTGTGAGTTCGGCATATTCGCCGGTGCAGAGCTCGACCTGCTGAGCGCCGGCGTTCTTTGCGGCCTCGATCTGATCGGTCGCGGGGTCGATGAAGATGCTGACAAAAACGCCCGCCGCTTTTAGGCGCTCGACGGCGTTCTTGATCGCCTCAAGATTGCCGATGACATCCAGCCCGCCTTCGGTGGTCACTTCATTTGGCTTTTCGGGGACAAGCGAGACAGCGTCAGGCCGTGTGCGTTCGGCGATGGTAAGCATCTCCTCGGTCGCGGCCATCTCGACGTTCAAATAGGTCGTGACGACGTCGCGGAGCAGCTCGATGTCGCGGTCCTGTATGTGACGGCGGTCGCCGCGGAGATGGACCGTGATGCCGTTGGCTCCTGCCTGTTCGCAAATGACCGCGGCGGTGATGATGCTTGGCTCGATGGTCTTGCGGGCTTCGCGAATGGTCGCGACGTGATCGATGTTGACGTTAAGGCGTGCTGACATTGCCGTAAACTCCCTTTCTGGCATTGCGCCTGATTTGACGCACCTCGTCAAACATACGGATGCTGTCGCGGAGTACATTTACTTTGCTGCGGTCGTCGTTGTTCCAACGGACCGGGATCTCTTTTAGCCTAAGGCCGTGCAGCTGGGCGACATACAGGAACTCGACGTCAAATCCGAACCGTTCGATCTGCATCATATCGAGCAACGGACGAAACTTCGCGACGTTGAAAGCTTTGAACCCACACTGCGTATCCCAAAAAGGCATTCCCGTCATCAGTCTGACGACCAGATTGAAGACCTTTCCGCCCTGCTCACGCCGCCATGGCTGATGCGTACCGATCAATGAGCGGTCGAGCGCACGCGAACCCAGAGTGACGTCCAGATCGCCGGCCTTTATCGGGTCGACGAGTTTTGGCATCTCTTCGATGGGCGTCGACAGGTCTGCATCGGAAAAAAGTGCAATCTCGCCTTCGGCCGCGAGAATCCCGGTCTTCACGGCAAAGCCTTTACCGCGATTCGGCTCGTAGCGGATAACGCGCGAAGGTATCTCTGGAAACTTGCTGCAGGCGGCCTCGGCGGTCTCAGAAGTTCTGTCACTCGATCCATCGTCGACAACGATCAGTTCTGCATTGATCCCGTTCGCATTGATATACGCGAGAATCGTCGATATCGAAGCGCCAACACGGTCTTCTTCATTAAATGCGGGTATGACAATCGAGGTCTTTTGATTCATCCAAAAATCACAATGTTAGGGCTTCGCTAAACTAAAGTAAAACACGAACGTATATGTTCTGCACGGCCCGGGTCGGTACGTGCTGCAAAAGCTCCAGGAATTTTTGGCCGGCGTTATGCACCCTGATTTCCGACAGAATTTCACCAGAATCTACGGCAACGTGAATTCAATTTACGGACACAAAGATATGGTATGATTATGAAGTTTGTAGTATTTAGCAATGAAAGGTAAATTCGCAGCCTGTGCACTAGTAACCATCGGATTCGGAGCCCTCCTTGGCGGCCTTTTCGGGAAGTTTCCGGCTTCCACGTCGGCTGACAGCAGCGTGACCACCGGTAAGATCGTCGCCGATTACCGCGAGGCCGTCGATGTGATGCAGAAAAACTACGGCGGTACGATCAATTACGAGCAACTGTCGGATTCGTCGATTCAGGGAATGCTGTGGTCGCTCGATCCGCATTCGCAGTTCTTTACACGCGAGGAATTCCGAAAACTATACGAAGAACAGGCATCGCAGTTTTATGGCATCGGCGTTTCGATACTCCAGCATCGTGACGGTGTCTATGTCCAGAGCGTGATACCCGGCACTCCGGCAGACAAGGCCGGCGTCCGTTATGGCGACCGGTTTCTCGAGGTGGACGGAAAGAACGCCAAAGAATGGACGAGCGCAGAGGTTTCAAAAAATGTACGCGGCGAACGGGGAACACCGGTAAAGATCAAGATCGAACGCGCGGCCTCGAACGCGCCGATCGAGCTTGAACTGGTTCGAGGCGGCGTGCCGCTGCCCTCGATCAGAAATTATTTCATGTTGCCCAATAATGTCGGCTATATCGGGCTGACCGGCGGATTTCAGGAGACTACAGCGGCCGAGTTGAACGATGCGATCGCCACGCTTCAAAAGCAAGGCATGAACAGCCTTATCCTCGATGTCCGCGGAAATCCGGGCGGATTGCTGCCGCAAGCTATCGAGGTGGTCAGCCGGTTCGTTCCAAGCGGACAGACGGTCGTTTCGGTCAAGGGCAGATCGCGTTATGCAGTAAGCCAGGAACTGCGTTCAAAAGGGAGTCAACAGGACCGGTCTCCGTTGGTCGTTCTCGTCAATGGCGGATCTGCATCGGCGTCCGAGATAGTCGCCGGAGCAATTCAGGATTATAGCCGCGGCCTGATAGTCGGCTCTGAGAGCTTTGGCAAGGGGCTGGTTCAACGCGTGTTCCCATTGCCTTACGGGACGGGTTTGACGTTGACGACGGCACGGTATTACACGCCATTCGGCCGATCGCTCCAGCGTGATTATTCGAACGGTTCGATCTATGAATATTTCACGCATACGAACGGCGAGGCAAATGGATCGGGCGAAGCCCCAAAACCGAAACCTGCGGGTTCGCCGGTGACCTTACCTGACGGACGCGTGCTGATGGGCGGCAGGGGGATAGAGCCGGACGTTGTTGTTGCCGCACCTGAGTTTACGCCGCTTCGGTTCAGGATCAACGATGCTGCGTTCTATTTTGTACGACAGCTCGTCGCGGGCAAGATCGCCGGCCAGGAATCGTATCGCGTAGAGAAACAGAACCATCAATGGTCGATATCTTCGGATGCGTTTCGGGTCACCGATAAGCTCTTCGAGTCATTTGAGGCATTTGTCCTCGCGAACAAGGACAATGGTCTATCAGCAGAGAACATCAAAGCAAATGCGGATTATGCAAGAACGCGGATCCGACAGGAATTGGCGACGGCCAATTTTTCGAACGAAGCCGGTATTCAGGTTCTGCTCGAAAGCGACCCGCAGGTCCTCAGGGCGATCGAGGTGATGCCTGACGCCAAGAAGATGGTCGAGCGATACCTCGCGAAGAAATAGGATATTTTCAAGCGGTCAACAGATGGACGAACTTGGTTCAGCCGGTTCGTCCGTTTGCTTTTTTGCCTAGCCGCCTCATTCGGCTCTTAAGTTTTCGGCTGCGTTGAAGTAAAATGCTTGTTTGACCTGCACTTAAGGGTTTTATGTACAAACAGATAGGCATATTGACCGGCGGCGGCGACGCACCTGGCCTCAACGCGGTTATACGCGCGGTGGTCAGAACTGCCGTGGGCGAATTTGGAATGAAGGTCATCGGGATCGAGGACAGCTTTGAAGGCATACTCGGTGAGACCCAAACGATGAAGCTTACGCCGCGAAGCGTGAGCGGAATATTGCCTCGCGGCGGCACTATCCTTGGCACCCGGAACAAGGGAAGCTTTGTTAAGATGACCGACGGACAGCCTTTCTTTCCGGAAATGCCTATCGCCGAGGCATTGGCGAATCTGGACATTCTCGGGATCGAGGCACTGATCGTTTTAGGCGGTGAAGGAACGCTTGCGATCGCAGAGCAATTTCACAATCGCGGATTTCCCGTGATCGGGGTCCCGAAAACGATCGATAATGACCTGGCGGCGACAGAGTTGACGTTCGGTTTCATGACCGCGATCGACGTCGCGACGGAGGCCTTGGACCGGCTCCACACGACCGCGGCGTCGCATGACCGGGTCATGATCCTCGAGGTGATGGGCCGGAATACCGGCTGGATCGCTCTTCACACGGGCTTGGCGGGCAGTGCCGACATAATCCTGATCCCCGAGATCCCGTTCTCTTTCGAATCGGTGCTGAGAAAGGTCAACGAACGCGAAAAACAAGGTTCGCGGTTCACCAACATCGTCGTTGCCGAAGGTGCGACAGAAGTGGGCAAAAAGGAAATGTATGCCGATAGCGGCAATTTGAGGCTCGGCGGCGTAGGCGATTACGTGCGTCGTAAAGTGGAAGAGTTGACCTCGAAAGAAGCCCGTTGTGTCGTCCTTGGCCATCTTCAGCGGGGCGGGAGCCCGAACGCGTTCGATCGAATGCTCGGGACCAATTTTGGGGCCTGTGCGGTCAGGGCTCTTGCGAATGGGCAGACGGGAAAAATGGTCGCGCTGCAGGCCGGCACGATCGTAACGGTCCCGCTTTCAGAGGCATGCGCGAATATCAAGACTGTACCGATCGACGGTCAGTTGGTTCGGACGGCTCGAGATATCGGAATTTCGTTTGCGGCGCCCAAGGAATCAGATCTTTAGTTCGGCACGACATCAGTAGCGAAGAAGTTTGAATATGGAAGAAGTAAAAGCAAAGCTAAAGGCAGAACTGGATGCATTGGAAGATGAACTGCATTTCAGGCTGCCGAAAGAGATCCAGAAGGCACGTGAGTTTGGCGACTTGCGTGAAAACGCGGAATACAAAGCGGCAATGGAGCGGCAGTCGATCGTCCAGGCCCGAATAATGCAGGTGCGTCAAAGGCTGACCGAGGTCGAATCGATCGATCTGACACGTTTGCCGACCGACCGCGTGGCATATGGTTCGAGCGTCGTTCTCTTTGAAATAGAAAAAGAAGAGAAGATCACCTATCGGTTGGTGAGTTCGGAAGAAAGCGACCCCGAAAACGGCCTTATCTCAACCCTTTCGCCGATCGGGCAAGCACTGATGGGCAAAGAGGAGGGCGATGAGGTGAGGGTCAAGACGCCGACGGGTTGGCGTAATTTCGAGATCAGCCGCCTGACGACGATCCACGAACAGGAATAACGAACGGAGTATTGAGCGTCTGTCAGTCCCGGAAAAACAGGCGACGCAACCAGGATGCTAGGAGAAGGTATAGGTCGGGGAGCAATGTGGATCATCAACGCGATGGTTCGCGGCCTTGCTTCGCTTGGAGTCCCGCCGAACATCTTGACGACCATCGGTGTCTCCATCAATGTCTTTTGCGGCATTCTTTTCGGGATGGGCGAGTTTTTCTACGCCGGTGTCGTTCTGATAATCGCAAACATCTTTGACATGCTCGACGGTAACGTCGCTCGTCTCACAGGGAACGTTACCAAGTTTGGCGGGTTTCTTGATTCTTCACTTGATCGTCTGTCGGACATGGTCGCTTTTCTGGGCATCATGGTCTTTTATGCCAGCAACACGCCGCAGCATTCGCTCCTGAACGTGATCTTGGGCGGCGTCGCTATGATCGGATCCGTAATGGTGAGTTATACGACGGCCCGGTCGGAGAGCTTGGGCGTCAAAGCGAACGTTGGTTTTTTGCAGCGTCCGGAGAGGATCGTGCTGCTGATCATCGGTGCGCTGTCGACCTGGGATTGGAACTCAGAAGTATACTGGTTCAACCGGATGCCGCAAGTGTTGTGGGTACTGGCCGTTGGTTCTATCTGGACGCTCGTCCACCGAATGTACTTTATTTGGACAGAGTTTCGACGTTTGGAGACTGAGGGAGAGCTGAGATGATCGATGGGCTTTCTGAATTTCTAGCCTCGTTAACTCTGGGAAACGTGCTTTTCGGGGTCGGTGTCTTTCTTTTATCGCTTACTTTCAGTTTCGCTGCGATCGCGGTCGTGCTCGTCAAACTGCCGGCCAATTATTTTAGCAGCCATTATAAGGCTGATTTTCTGCCCGATAGTCCGTGGATCGTCCGCTGGGGAGCAGTGATCTTGAAAAACGTATTCGGCGTTTTTCTTATTTTGCTCGGTATTGCGCTATCGTTGCCGGGTGTGCCCGGACAGGGAGTACTCACGATCTTGCTCGGGCTGATAATGCTCGATATTCCGGGCAAACGTCCGCTCGAGGCGCGGATCATTCAAAGACCGGCAGTGCTTTCCGCTGCTAATAAATTGAGGGCGAGGTTCAATAAACCGCCGCTGACCGTCGACTAGCATGGGGCTGTTCAATTTCTTAAGACGCAAAGGGCCGAGCGATATTCATGGCGAGCGTCGGCGTTTTCTGCTCGCGAATGGACGTATAACCGACGGCCGCATAATCGACAGCGAGACCACGTCTCGCGGCGAAGAGCTTGTCTTCTACGTCTATTCGCTTAATGGCGTCGATTTCGAATCGTCTGAACTGTTGTCTGCGGAGCAGATGGCCGATCCGCTGAAGTACGCTCCTGGAGCAAAGGTCGGCGTTCGATACGATCCGAAGAATCAAGGAAATTCGATGCTCGAATAGCGGACCTCATTTATACGGGGATTCTTCCAGCATTAATATGTTCAAGAAGATATTGATCGCAAATCGCGGCGAGATCGCTTGTCGGGTGATAAGGGCGTGTCGCGAAATGAAGATCGCCACTGTTGCTGTTTATTCGGAAGCCGATCGGGATGCGATGCATGTCAGATTGGCGGATGAGGCATTTTGCATCGGGCCAGCACCCTCGAACCAAAGCTATTTGTGCGCCGATAAGTTGATCGAGGTCGCGACGAGGACCGGGTCCGAAGCGATCCACCCGGGTTACGGATTTCTTTCCGAAAATGCGGGCTTTGCGCGCCAGGTCGCTGCGGCCGGGATCGTCTTTATCGGACCGCCTCCCGAAGCAATGGAAGCAATGGGCGGCAAAATGTCGGCCCGCAAGATCGCGATCGAGGCGGGTGTGCCGGTCGTTCCGGGGACTACCGAAAAACTCAGATCATTCGACGACGCTGCGACGACGGCTGCCGAGATCGGATACCCGGTGATGTTAAAGGCATCGGCCGGCGGCGGCGGAAAGGGAATGAGGCTGGTTCTGGAAGCAAGCGAGCTCAAGAACGCTCTTGAAACCGCCCAGTCCGAGTCGCTTGCCAGTTTTGGCGACGATGCCGTCTATATCGAAAAGGCGATCGTCCGGCCACGGCATATCGAAATACAGGTCTTCTCGGACAAGCACGGCAATCACGTACATCTAGGTGAACGCGAATGCTCGATCCAGCGACGTCATCAAAAGGTGATCGAGGAAGCACCGTCACCCATAAACTCCGCCGAACTGCGCGAAGCGATGGGAGCGTGCGCAGTTCAAGTCGCGCGGGCCGTTAAATACGTTGGCGCGGGAACGGTGGAGTTTCTTGTTTCAGACCTCGACCGATCGTTCTATTTTCTCGAAATGAATACCCGGCTGCAGGTAGAGCATCCGGTCACCGAGTTGGTCACCGGGATCGATCTGGTCCGTGAGCAGATAAATGTGGCCTCAGGCGAAGAACTGTCGTTCACGCAGGCCGACATCGTGATGCGCGGGCATGCGATAGAATGCAGAATCTATGCCGAGGATCCCGAACAGAACTTCATGCCTTCGCCGGGACGCATAACGCGGCTGAAGGTTCCGCACGGGCCGGGCACACGTGACGACAGTGGCGTTTACGAAGGTGCTGAGGTGTCGATCTATTACGATCCGATGATCTCGAAATTCGCCGTACTCGGCCGTGACCGGCGCGAGGCGATCGAACGTATGCGTAGGGCGCTATCAGAATACCGGATCGAGGGGATCGCTACGACGCTGCCTTTCTTTCGCGAAGTGATGGAGGATGGCGTATTTATCGACGGCGATCTGGATACAGGATTCATCACCGGGTTTCGGGACCGCCGCAAAGAACATGTACCGGACATGATCGAACGCGATCTGGCATTGGTCGCGGCTGCACTGAGTCATTCAGAACAGCGAACGGGAATCAAAGAGAAAGCAATGGGATCGGAGCGGCTAGGGGATTGGGCAGCTACGTGGCGGGTCTCGAATCGCTGACCCTTCTTGTTCCTCGAACACGTGAAGCGGACGGAACACGAAAAAAAACGGGCCTGAAATGATCCAGACCCGTTCGAGATCGCACCAAGTTGTTCAGATCGCGGACAGGGGCTATCCGCCGGTCAAATACCAGGGACGGTCATTCCGCGACGAAATCCAATCCCGTCAAGTTATCTTCAAGCGTGATCGTTCGATCGTTGTCGAAGAACGTGTAGCGTTTGTGCGATGCCCGAACCATATAGAGCGTAGCAACCGGAACCTCTTCGAACGTGTAATAACCGAACGGATTCGTCATTGCGTATCGAACCGTGCCGGTGGAAAGGTCTGTCAATTCCATCCTCACATTCGCAATGCCTCGTCCAGCGGTCGTCAGAGCCCGGCCTGAGATTATTGCGTCGGCTGATGACGGAGCCGTAAATGGCTCAAAACAAAACGATACAGCATTCACCTGCGGAAATTGATTTCCGATCGGTGGGGTGGAAAACGGCCCGACATCGCTCACCGCTAAGGTCGGATATGTGTAAACGTACAAGCCTGTACCGCCATTTACGCCGCTAATAACGATAGCCGAGACGGCTCGATCAAGAAACTGTGGAGGACCGAGCGACCACGAATTTACATTACTGCCACTCGAACTGATATTGATGGCCAGGTTCGGATTTTCAGTCATGCCACCAAAAATCGAGACGGGAGCCGCATTGACCAGCGGGAAACTACCGTTCGGCGTTGGTGTCCCGATCCTCATCTCCCAAAACGTGGTCATGTGGGCATATTCCGGCCCGCCCCTGTCAAACAGTGCTTTGCAACCTTCGTAGGTCGTCTCAATGTAATACGGGCCCAACCCGGTTCGAAGGGAATCGTCGTTCGTCTTGATCTCCGCCTGGCTCTTACCGGCTCGCGGGTCCAGGGTTCGGAGCTGGCCGAAACTGACGTTTGCTAGCAAAAGCACGCACAAGGTGAATGCGGCTGCTCGCGAAGCTAAAACGAAATGCGTGAACTTTCCTTGGTGGAAATACATAATCTAGTTACTCCTATGAAGTAGTCTCCAATTAAGAAGAAAAAACGTTAGTGCATTTGCCAGAGGCTCTCGCCCGGGGGTACGGGCAACACTGAACGAAAAAAAAATTGACTGCTCGAAACTTAGAAAACTATAAACGATTGTTTAACAAATATTTAGATCGAAGTCAATAACCATCTTCTTGAGATCGGCCCTCTTTTTCCGTGTGAACCTTTCCGTTTCAGGTTGATTCAAACGACAAACACCCAATACTTGCAACACATTAGCGGACACACCACAAGATATTCCCGCTTCGGCGTCTGGTACAAAGACGCTCAGACCGTTTATATTTGCACAAATAAAGTGGCAATTCGGACGATTTCCAATAATTGTTTTCGTCCCGAAGCAGTATTTTTGCCTGATTCGACGCCTCAAGTCAAAAAAAGACCCGATCATCGATCGGGCCTCACCATCCGTTTTGCTTTCTCGATCGCAGCGTCAACTGCCCCGAGTATGCTCCGTTGCCGTGAAGTTCATATCGAACATATCGCCATCCAAAGAGAACGAGTGGCTATCAGGTGTGAATTGATACCGTTTGCTGTTGCTAACCGATATCACGTAAAAGTGGGAAACGGTAAGTTCGCCGAACGAATAGAACCCGAACGAGTTCGTTATCGCGCTTCGCGTCTCTCCGGTGTTCGCGTCAAACAGCGTCACATGCTGTCCGCGAAGCCCGGTTCCGCGTTGATCGATCAAACGTCCGGTTATCGATCCGGGAGCGGCGGTCGGTGCGAATTGTTCGCCTCTGAAGGTACATACGATCGATTCACCTTCTTCGACGACGATATTCGCCTTTCGATTTGGCAGGTCAACCGTCGAATTCTGAGAATTCGGCATGCCTTCGGCTCCGGTCTCGGTACAAGAGATCGAGGTTAGTCCCCAACCCGTCGTCTCGTTTTCGGTTACGGTTATCGCATTCGATTCGTCAAAGAGAAACACGTTCGCATTCGTAACACGGTCTGCCGGTACTACGTCGCTGTCGACCAACGAGAACGACGGGAGTCCGAAGTTGCTGGCCGTGTAGGTAAATGATTCTGAAGACGAGGTCCCGCCGCCCCACGATACCACTTCTTTAATGATGGTTACGCTGCCTGGCGTCGGAGGCTGAGCGCCGTCCAGCCAAGTGTAAAGGAGCTTGTTCGGCGAAACGGTGTCGATGTTGGTCACGCTTCCCGAGGTGGCATCGAGCTTGATCCGGTTGGCGACGGTTGCCGGCGAGGCATTGGGGTTGGCCTCCAAATAAAGTGCAGCAGCTCCTGCAACCATCGGCGCTGCCATCGATGTTCCGGTCATAAGCCGCGTTCCGGTGTCGCTCAGATGGCTGAGCGAAGTGATATTGTTTCCGGGAGCAAAGATGTCAACACATGCTCCGAAATTTGAATATCCGGCGCGAGCGTCATCGTTCCCGGTGGCGCCGACCACCAATGCCGAAGACGCGGTCGCGGGTGAATAAAGGCAAGCATCATTCCCGTTGTTTCCGGCCGAAACGATGAACGTGATCCCCGAGGCGACCGAATTGTTGATCGCATTATTCAATGAGTTTGAAATGCCGCTGACGGCAATGCTCATGTTGACGACCGCCGGATTGACGCGATTTGCAGTGACCCAGTTGACGCCGCTGATCATGCTCGAAACCAGACCAAACCCGGAACACGGCAGCACTCTGACGCCGTAGAGACGGGCATTCTTTGCAACGCCGTATGTCGAACTGCCGATCGTTCCAGCGACGTGTGTACCATGACCGTTGCAGTCGATGCCATTTTGACCGTCTGTAAGCGCATCGAACGCTACCGACGCGCGATTTCCAAATTCCGTATGAGTAGGCCTGATGCCCGAATCGATCACGTAAACGTTCACGTTCGCTCCGGTCTCGGAATACATGAACGCGCCGTTCAACGGCAGTTCGCGTTGATCTATCCGATCAAGGCCCCAATCTGAATTGGTCGTTACACTACTGACATATGCTACCGAGTCTTCCTCGACAAACTCGATCCGCGAATCGCGGCTTAACGCCTCTGCGTCCTTAGCAGACATCTCTGCCGAAAATCCTTTGATCGCCGTATCATAGATCGTATCGATCATCGCGTTGTATTCACCGGCCAGAACATTGGCAGTCGACGCTGCAGAAGGATCCGTTTCGGTAGACTTCGACCGATCGTCCTTGAACACTACGATATATCGGCCGGGAACGGCGTTCCGGCTTCTGATGAGTTTGCTGTCTTTACCCGATGCGGGAGCAACGGCGAGGTACAACGAGAAGCCAAATCCAAGGATAATGAAGGCGACGAAGAGTGTTCGTTTCATATGTCGGTAGGAACTTCAGGGAAGTCGTTGAGATTATTTGGTTTAGTTGGGTGCAGAAAGAACGTTGAAGATGGATCGCGGGGCCGATCACTGTATAACAATGTAGATAGTTGCTAAACAGAAGTCAACATTTTGTTTGGGCGGCAATGAGGTATTCGGTCATTCTGACCGAAATTCGGTCGCTTTGATTGAAAATCCCAGGACATTCGATTTTCGCGGTCGTTACATAGTAGAATCTCGCCTGGAATCAAACATTGCTTGCAACAATCAATTTATGGAAGAGAAACTTAAATCGCTCGTTGGAAAGAAGATCGACGTCAGCTGTACTTCGGCCGTAGGATTTACCGGAGAGGTTCTTGAGGTTGAAAACGGGATACTTTCGCTACGCGATGATGAAGATAAGACATTGTATATATCGATCGAAAAGATCGCTGCGGTCAACGTGGTTTCTGACAACCATCTTCGTCCGGGTTTCGTTGCATGAAAAATGGCTCGAACACGCTTTACCATGTTCGAGCCGAAATGTTGCGGGCAATTTAGAAAGCCCGATCCGTTGGGCCTAGTTCTTTTTCAGGCCTGATCTGGCCGGAACCTTCCCCTTCGTACCCTCGGACAAGTTCTTCACCTGCTGCGGTTCGCCGGCGACGAACGTCAATCCGACAATGTTATCGAGCAAAGTGAAAGAATGGGTATCGATCGGAAAATACACACGTTTGCCCGAAACGCTCACCACATAGAACTGGGCGGTCGTCAGGTAATCAAATTTGAAAGTGCCGAACGAACCCGTCGTGACCGCTTTGATCTCTCCCGTCTGGACGTTGTAGATCTCGACGTTGATGCGTGAGAGCGCTCGGCCTCCGGCATCGATCACTCGTCCTTCAACGGAAGCCGGTGCTGAGGTCGGCCCAACGAGCAGGATACCCGTCGGGTCAAGGCTGGGCGTTTGCCAATCTTCCTGGGGATAGCAATTCGAACCCGGCTGACATCCGATCGGATAGCCGCCGAACGTACCAGGTGTTGTTGCATCGACCGTGTCGGTCCGTTCGCCGCCTTCGGGCATTCCGGTTCCATATGCAGTCGGGTGGTTCAGATAGGTCGTCCATTGTGTGACGGTCGTTCTGACCTTTACCGTTATCATCCCACCAATGCCGAGTACGGCGTTCGGGGCGAGCATATTGTTGTTTCCGGTGCCGTTGTAGGAGGCATTCGCCGTCGCGATCGTTCCCGAACCGTTTGTCGTGACGACCAGCGGTCCCTGATAAATAAGGCCAGATTGCAGCGGGTCGACTATCTGGAAATTCGTAACCGGTACGAGCCCATCGTTTATATAACGGATCGTCCACGTGATCGTATCGCCGGGATTGAAAACGCCGACAGGAACGGCATCGTCAGGCGTGTTCGGGAGATATTCGACCTGCTTGAATCCCTTGACTATCGGTATCGAAAGCGAGCATCCGCTGCGTTCCGAAGGTACAAGTACCGCGTTCAGGATCATCCTCTGGGCATTGCGACGCTCAAGGCTGGCATTCGTCGGCGTAGTGTCGCGGTAATAGTCGTGGCCGCCGATCGTGAAGACGTGGCCTCCGCCGCCGGTTGATGTGGGAATGCGTCCGACCGCGGCGATATGTGCCGTTGTCCAGCCGGTGCTGGTGTTCCTAACGGCTGAAAGTGTGTTGTTGATAAAATTGGCATCTCCGCCAATTACAGAAAACTCCGAGACAGCGCCGTCAACATTTGATGCAAAGGCCCCGACGAACTGACTGAAAGGCATCGCCGGGTTCGGGTAGGTCACCTGCGTACTCGAGGTGCCTATGGTCCGACCGGGGAACTGACTGCTGTTGCCAAACAAATTGAATCCGTTCGCTGTTTGAAATCGCGGGTTCTGATTCTGTTCGTAGTGGGTTATCGATTCACACTGGATCAGGAAGTTGCCGCCGTTCTCAACAAACCCGCGGAACGAATTATAGAACGGAGCTGACGTAGCATGGGCCTGGGTCGCCATCGTATAGCAGCTGCCGGGGCCGATATCGATGTCTTCGACCGGGGCAAAATATCCCGTCAGCTTGGCTTCGGTGAAGAGGGTCGTGTGCGGATCGCCTCCCCAACCGCCGTCAACCGGCCCGACCGCGATAAGGGGTTTGTGTGTCAGCGTATACCTTATCGGAGCGTTGACCGCGGCGTTCGTTTGATAAACGCGGACGTCATTTGACGTTCCGTCGATCTCGTTATTGAACGCCGTGATTATCGGAAGGGCGAGAACCGCGTATTCCTGAACTACGACCAACGGGCCGCCAGAGAAGCCGAAATCCGACGGTCCGGTCTGGCACGATTGCCCGGAGATGCGCGTCGCATTCACGGTAAAGTCGTTCGCGTCTTTCGACGCTTTGTTTGCGATCGCCCATTTGACCGGGATGTTGTTGTGCAGAAGACGGACCGCCAATCCATACGCCTTAAGGTTGAACGCTGGTCCGTTACAGCCTGTCGAATTGCCTTGTTTGGCATTGTCCATCGCGATAACGAGCGAACCGCTCGGTATCGTCTCGTCAATAGAGGTCCCAGGCTGGGCAACGGCGATGATTGTTGCGATCGCAGCAATTACTGCGACCCGAATACTTTGAAATATTAATACTTTAATTGATCTCATTTTCTTACTCCATTTATGCGCATGGCGCACAGGCATGGCCGAATAGGCCTAATAGGTCAATAGAAATCTACCTTGATACACACGCAATACGGCGAATACCGCGAACTATCCAAAATAATTTGTCAGGCAGCGAGGTCATTGCGATCGGGACAATACCCGGACGAAAGCATGATTCGAATCCGAAAATTCCAGACGCTTTGAGAGGAGAGGAGCGCGCTTATATACCGATCTAAAGTGCAATTTGAATGCCAGCCCAACCCGGGAGAAAGATCGAAATTGGGCCCGCTTTTATCGCATCGAGGCTCTCTTGTGGTCGTCGCAAAATGAACTCGAGCGCGGCTGATAGCGTAAAATTCCACGGTACGTACTACATTTATCGCGTTCACGACTGCCGAGATCGAACGGCGCGCAAAAAAGCCCGGAGCCGATAAGCCCCGGGCCGATCCTAAAAAAAACTACCGACCTATTTTACGCTGTGCGGATCGGGCATGACCAGGCGGCGAAATCCGACAATGCGTTTCTCCCAATACCCTTTGAATGGCGAATACGTGATTCCTTTGCTGGATGAGGCGTGGTAAAACCCGTTTTCGTCAGCAACGATACCCATATGGCCAAGTTTGTTCATGAAAACGAGTGTACCGAACTCGAATCGTTCGTCGCCCATCACCGGTTCTGACATTGCCCACAGGCTGCGGGCACTTTGCCGCGTGAAATTGATACCTGCATCGTTGAAAACGGCCCATACAAAACCGGAACAGTCATAGCGGTTCGGCCCGGTGGAGCCATAAAGATACGGAATGCCGAGCCGTTTTTGGATAGCTCCGAGCATGCTGTTCGTAACGACCGAACTATACATCGAACGTTTGCCCGCGGCCCTTGCCATCACGGTCAACGGGCTCGATTCGCCGGTTTTTTTCACTAGCGGTTTCGACGGTTCCGCGACGACGATATTGTCGGTCAATACGGGGCGTTGGCTTGTGGATCTGACCGGTGCGGATGAGGAAAGCGATGCAGGCCTTTCAGCTTGCGGCTGAGCGGCGGGCTGGTTTGTCGGCCTCGAAGAAACGGTTCGCACAACGCGTTCCCGATCTTGAGAAAATACCGCGTTGTCGGCCGAAAGTACTACCGAAAGGCCGCAAAGCGACAAAACCAAGCCTCGTTTCAAATTGATCAAAATTTATGACTCCTGCTATTTGTTTCAGACTTGAAGAACGAAGGCAGGGTGATCCGGGATCACCTAATTGACGCAAAGGCCAGGAGCAAAGATTAATCCGATGATCCGTCTAGCGGATCCAATGGACGTTCAAATTGTCTGTATATTTATCGTTGCTGAAACGCGAAATTCGTGTTTGCGTTGCCGGATAAATCGCAAGGCTTCGTACTGTCCGGCTGATCAGCTAAGAAAGAGGTTAACATTTTTGATCACGAAATTGCAACGCGCGGAAAGCGACCCCCCAATGCGGGCGTCGGACAATTCCCGGTTTCCCGAGAATTGTCCGTGCGTCACCTCCCCGCAAATGCCTTCCTTAGTTGTCCGTTGTATGCAATGAAATAGATGCAATGAACCAATGCTTCCAAAAAGCAAAAACGGCGTCGGCATAAACCGTCGCCGTTCCTATTGAATCTGGAAGTAATCTACGCCGAGAAAGAGGTTCCGCAACCGCATCCGCCGGTAGCATTCGGATTCTCGAACGTAAAGCCTGACCCCATCATGTTCGACGTGTAATCGATCTGTACGCCGTTCAGATACTGTGCCGAGAACATATCGACGAAAAGCTTGATACCAAACTTGTCGAGGATGAAATCGCCCTGTCGCGACTCTTCTTCGATGTTCAGGCTGTACTGAAAGCCCGAACATCCGCCGGGAACCACGCGGACGCGAAGGCCGGCGGTTTCGGGCAGGTCATCTTCGCCAGCGAGAAACTTTTTGATCTCGACGGCGGCCGCTTCGGTCACATTCAATTCGACGTTTGGTGCTGCTACTGCTGACATATAAATTGCTGCTCCTATCAAAAATAAAGGACACGGAACCTCCGAATCCTTACATTAAAATCAATATTAGAACAAATGCCACGCAGGTGCAAGCAAATAGTAAGGGTCATCGCTTTTTATAACGCTCATCGTTGTACTCGATAATGACTGCACCTCGCAGCGAAGTTGCGCCGGGGAATGCCGATTTGACCGGCGGGGTCCAAGAAAGCAAAGGTTGTGACCGAGGGGAACCCTGTACCTCCGCCTTCCAAATGTCCGCGAGTCTGAGCATCAATTTTTCGCCAGTCCCCAATGCGATCTGGCAACCGCGGATCTCGACTCGCGAACCTGTATCAAGGAGCGGCGTCAGTTTTCTGATGTGAGGCTCGAATGTGGCGAGCGTATCATCGCTCACCTCGTCCTCCACAAATCTCATGTTGCCCTTGCCGTAATCCCTGCCGCTGGCGTAGTGTGTCGTTCCGTGTCCCCAGATCCGGAGAACCGAGATCTTTTTGTCGCCGACGCGCGCAGCAAGAGCTTCAAAAAATTCACCGCAGCGTTTGCCCGAAAGGTCGACCGCACCATCGATGTTGTTATTTACCACGTTGGCGATATCGGCGCCGCTGATCGCATCGACTACTATTGCCATACGACCCTCCAATATGGGCAGGCCGCTGCGAGGACATTAACGCTCTTGGGTGTTGTGCTTATTGATTCGTCTGACATGTTCGATCTCCGTTGGGCGCCGAAATTCGCATAACCGCAGCACTACGCGGGGACGAACGCAATACCGGCTCAAAGATGGGCTCAGATGTAAAGAATAACAGGTCAGGTTGGAAGACGACAGCTGGCCGCGGATGAGGTTCGATCGGAGCGGCGAGCACGGTCTTTCGCCGTTATCCGTGGAAGGAAGACACAAGATCATCTGACCACCGAGAATTCCACACGTTCCGATGAAGGCGGGCAATATGATCAATGACCGTCTAACGGGCTTGGTCCGATCTAGACCTCATATTTTCGCATTTGACCCGATCAATTGCCGCCTTTTTCTATCCTTGCGGTCATTGAGGGAATGCCGTCAGCTCGAGTCCGGCGATGTCTTCGGCAAGGAAAATGACGTGCGGCGTTGAAACAAAGCCTTTTGCCGAAAACTCGATCACGTATGTGCGGCCCGCCTCGAGCCCGTCGAAACGAAATCTGCCAAATGGGTTGGTCAGAGCCGATCTGATGGCGCCCGACTCATCGATAATGATGACGCTTGTTCTGACCAGCGGGCGGCCGTCAGACGTGACGACGCGTCCTTCGATGGCTGCCATCGCGGAGGTCGGTCCGAGATCGAAGTTCCAAAAGCCACTCTGTAAAAAATAGGGAGCTCCGTACGCAAGCGGGCCCAAGACGGGCTGACCCGACGTGCCTGTTACTTCGTACTGGGCATTGCTCGACGTTCCGCCGCCGGTAGAGATGACAAACCGCGTGACCTCGTATTGACCGAACGAGGGTGAACTTGACCCACTGAGAGCGACAAGTGCGACAACCAAAATTCCAAAGTTAAATCTCATTTCTTTGCCTCCGGGAACATTCGTGAACATCACTCGGTCGTGATGGGAAAAAAGCAGCCGAACCGAATTGTATTTATCGGGGCTTCGGAGCTTTTACCTTGCATATGGCCGCGGCGTTATTTGTCGCACAAAATGCGTTCCGCAATTCTGTAAGTGTCATGCGGAGCGCATCGTTTTCGGTTTTCAACTGTTCGATCTCGTCCCGCTGTTTCGAGATCTCGCGGCTCTGGTTCTCGATCTGCGCCTGTTGTTCAATGACGGCGTTGACAGCGACGACGCCGATGCGATCGTATTTCACGCCTTCGACCTCGCCTTTGTCGTTCGTTGTAGTCAGCAGCGGTTCGACCGCAGCTACCTCTTCTGCGACCAAACCAAGGTCGGCTTTGCCGCCGTCTTTCCAAGTGAACGCTACGGGCCGGAGGTTACGGATAAGATCGAGGCCCGCCGTAAATCCGGAAACGTTATTCTTGTAACGCATGCTGGACGAGCAGGCGGCTAGAACGTTTCCGTTTATCAACGATGAATTGAGACAGACCTGTGCAGTTCCGCCTGTTCCCAGTAATCCGATCGAGACCGTATCAAGCCCGCCGCGTCCAAGTTGAACCTGGTTACTGGCATAGGATCTCGAATCTGCACCGATCGCGGTGGCATTTTGCATGTTCGCGGTCGCCACGGTCGCATTCCAGCCGATGATCGTGTTCTGCGAGCCGGTCGTATTGTCCCGACCCGAATCTTTGCCTATGAAGATGTTCTTGGTCCCGGTCGTGTTAAAGAATCCGGCGCTTGCTCCGATAAATGAATTGTCAGAGCCGGACGTGTTCCTCGCGGCTGCGCTCGCACCGACAAAGGTGTTTGATTCGCCGATCGAATTGGCAAAGCCAGACAACACGCCGAAGAAAGCGTTTCCGCCACCGGTGGTTGTCGCATTTCCGCTCTGGTAACCAAAGAAGGAATTGCCCGAACCGGTGGTATTTGCGAGCCCGGAACTTGCGCCAAAAAACGAGTTCTGACCTCCGGTACTCGCCATCCCCGCATTGTGCCCAAAGTACGAATTTCCGCCGGTACTAACTGTCGAAAATCCTGCCTGAAAACCGAAGAAAGAGTTATTGTTACCGGTAGTGTTGCGAGCTCCAGACGTCACTCCGACAAAGGTGTTCTGCGAACCTGAGCTATTTGGGGCCCCGCTTCCCATACCGACGAAGGTGTTTGAGCTGCCGCCGACATTGTTTGCGCCGCTATTGACCCCAAGGAATGTGTTGTCGAACCCGCTTTCGTTCGCAAATCCTGATGCTGCACCGACAAAGACATTTCCGCCTCCGGTCGTATTTGACGCACCGGCATTCTCGCCAATAAAGGTCAGGCCGCCAACGGTGGTATTGCCGGACCCGGCTCCGACTCCAAGAAAGGTATTGCCGGTGCCCGATACATTCGATCGGCCAGAACTGTGGCCAAGAAACACGTTATTGCTGCCACCAAGATTCGAGAGGCCCGAATCAAAACCGATAAACGTGTTCCAAATCCCGGTGGTGTTTGCCTGTCCCGCGTTTCTGGCAACAAAAACGTTCTCTGTGCCTGCGATGGACAGCACACGATTGCCGCCGATCTGAAACTGCGACCCGGCATTGAAAATACTGGCCGTGCCGGAACCACTGATGTTGAAGTTCGAAGTTGCTTGCTGGGTTGTCGTATTTTGAATGTAGTTCGGACTGCCTGGAGTAAGGTTGATCGCGCCTGTGATGGTTCCCGAGACGGTCAGATTTCCAGTGATCAATCCGTTGCCTATAACGTGGAGTTTGCTTGTTGGACTCGTGGTCCCAACGCCCAGATTGCCAGTCAGAACCGAATTCCCGACCACATGCAGTCGCTGCGTCGGAGCAGTCGTACCGATGCCGACATTCGTATCTGAGGTGGCGCTGTTGATTCCGTTGATCGAACCCAGGACGATCGAGTTATCCTGTTGAACTTGCGCCCGGTGGCCAATCGCAGTCGCATTCCAGTTAACGTTGGTGGCGCGACTCAAGGAGCCGATCAGCGTTACGCCGTTGCACCCGATTGCACCTGGTGCGCACTGTGCATTCGCGCCCAGCATCGTATTCTCAAAACCATTTGGGCTTCCTGCAGCGGTACCGATAAATGTATTAAAGTCTCCAGTCACAATCTCGTTGCCCGCCGCCGCGCCGAGAAACGTATTCTGACTCCCACTCACAAGTGAGGTGCCGGCATCCGTGCCAACTAAGGTATTTAATTCCCCGTCAGTGCTAGCCTGCCCGGCATTGGCTCCGAAAAATACATTTCGATTCGAATTCGTGGTTGCCCTGCCTGCCCGATATCCAAAGAACGAGTTGAGTTGTCCTCCCGTATTGTTGAGCCCCGTTTCCGTACCAAAGAACGAGTTTCCGGCACCAGTGTTCCTCCGTCCCGCCAGTCTCCCGAAGAACGACCCGTTGTTTCCACCACCGGCACCATACCCGACAGAGGTCGCCGCTGTGCTCGCGGCAGGTACAACGCCTGGTGGCAGGCCCCCACCCGCTCCGAATCCAACGGAAGTGCTGCCCTCGCTAGGCAATAGTGTGTCAAACCCAAGCGATATACCAGTTCCTGAAGCTTTTAAGAACCTTTGGCCGTTCATCCGGTACTCGCTGGTAACATCGAGATTGGCGGCAGTTCCGTCACCCGTGATATTGAAGTTAGCCGCTTGGGGATTCGTATCGTTTTGAATGTAGCTCACGCTTCCGGGCAGCGGCTGCCGAGCATCGGTCAATCGCGGGTCGTTCGTTTGAACCAAGCCTGAAAGAGGCACGCCGCCTACGGTTCCGGAATTGTCGGAGGTACTACTTCGCACGGAATATGGAACCCAATCGACCGATTGGCGAGGAGAGAGAACCGTGAAAATCTGCTCGCCGGGCCCTTTGACCCGAATCTCAAGATATCGAGGTTCTCCTGAGAACTGATTTCCAAAATCTAACCGGGCGATGAACACGCCGTTTCGCAGTAATATTCCCCTGGTTATAGTTGGACCAAGTTGGCCGCCGCCAGTCTCCTCATCAAAAAGCAAGAACTGAAACTCATAGATGGTATTTGGATTAACATTCGTCCCACTTAGCGTTCCTTGATATGTAAAGGTCGTAGAGGTGGGGGGCTGTGCTGCCAAGGTTCCAACAAAAACAATGGTTGCAAACAAGATCACAGTTGGTACTTTAAGTCGCATAAGTCGTTCTTTCCCTTTCCTATTTTTAAAGGTGACGATATTTGAGCCTCAAGCCATCGCCCGACCGCCCGCCACCATTTGAAATAACGTACTCGGTCATCTCGTATTGAGCGAAACTTTCATCGAAGGCGGCAACGATGATAAGGAGCAAACAGAAAACTGGAAACACGCGTCGATATGTTTTGACCTTGGAAGCCAACTTTGGTTCTGAAAATACTTGAGAGACATGGCGTTGGAACTCCGATCAAGGTTCTGGAAATGCCGGTGGAAGTCTAACCGCGACGTTTTGAGCACCAGTCGCCCACACGTTGATCCCGTCGAAAACAAGGCCGCGACTATCAGTTAATGCAGTATGTTCTGCAAGTAGGGCTCCGTCGCTTATTCGAAGCTTGTGAATCTGTCCATTGCCATGCGAAACCCACAGGCTTGTTCCGTCAAAGAGGATGCTGCGTGCAAGAAATCCCAAGGAATTTGATAAAAACGATGAAATTATGGAGCCATCGCTTGGCTTGATCTTAACGACATTACCGAGTTGGGTCAGGGCATAGATGTGTGTTCCATCAAACTCAATCCCTGTTCCATTCCCCAGAGCTCCAAGGGGGAATGTTCCAAATGAGTTGCCACCCGTAACTCGAATTCTAGTTACGCTATTTCCCGTGTTCGCCGTCCAAAGATAGTATCCATCAAATACAATCGCCACGGGCCCAACGCCTACATCGATGGTTTCTACAACTGAACCGTCGCTTGTACTCAACCTCGTCACACTATTTGATGCAGAGTTGGTTACCCAAACATCAGTACCGTCGAAAGCAATAGCGATGGGGTTGTTTCCTACTGAATAGGTACCTAAGTTAGTGCCGTCGCTTGCACGGATCCTCGAAACGTTGCTGCTACCGAAGTTTGCCACCCAAATATTTGAACCGTCGTAAACAATTCCCCTGGGATTCAATCCTACGGGATAGGTGCCTACTATCGAGCCATCGGTCGGGTCCAGTTTTGTAACGTTGTTTGAACCGGAATTTGCTGTCCAGACATGCTTGCCGTCAAAGGTAATTCCGTGTGGCGAGGTTCCGACCGGAAAAGTTCTCCATCTTCTCAGAACGTCCCATCGTTTTGATGCGAGAAGTGATGCATTTCTTTTTGGAGCGTCGATCAGATTCGGTGCCAGTTGTTCGGGGCCGACGGTGCCGAGTGCGATATTAGAACCATTTAGATTCGTGATGCCGGCCCCATTACCCGACACTGTTCCGCCGCTTACGTTTGTTGCGTTTACAGCATAGTTCGCCTCGACGGCTGAGGCTGACCGGCCGGCGTAAGGAACCATATTCACCGCCTGGCGCGGTGAGAGTACCGAAAACGCACCTTCGCTATTGCCTGGCCTGACGGCGATCTCAAGGAAGCGAAGTCTGTTTTCGATAAGTATTAGTGCACCTGTCGGAATATCGACGGTGAATATGCCGTTCGTTACCTGTACGTTATCGAATATGGTATCGGTACCTGCCGGCTGATCTATGGCCTCGAGCTGTGTGATACGGATATCGTAAACGCCATTTGCAGGAGCACCGCCGTCATTCAGCTTGCCCTGATAGGTGAATATGTAGCTCTGGGCCATTGCGGTCATGCTGACAAGAAGTACAAAGGTTCCTACGAGAATTGCACGAGCTCGCTGCATTTGGTTTTGATCTCCCATTTAGTTTGTATAGGTCTGCGGTCAGTCACGTAGCCGGCGGTCAGGCTGCATCGGTTTTTATTGATACTTATGGCTTCTAACCTTATAATTTTCGGGAGCCGGAAAAATCCTGTAAACAGCCGGAAAAGTTCCGAAAAGTTCCGAAAATGCACGATGCAGCGAGCATGTCTGACGGTCTTCGTTTCGATGGCTATGTATTTAACGCCTCACGGCGGAGCCTGATGAAAAATGGGGTTCGGATCGAACTGACGCCGAGGGTCTTTGATCTTCTTGCGAAGCTGATCGAGAACGCCGGCGAGGTCGTAACGAAGGACGAACTGCTTGCAACCGTGTGGTCAGATGCCGTCGTCGAAGAAGGAAACGTCAACCGAACCGTTTCAACGCTTCGCAGAAAACTCGGGCGTCAGTCAGACGGGAGCGATTTTATCGAGACCGTTCCGAAGCAGGGTTATCGGTTCATTGCTCGGATAGAGGCCGCAGCTGTCAGTGTTGAACCCGATCGCCCGGAACGGGGTTCATCACCGGGATCACAACCGTGGCAGAAAAGCAGATATATTTATCTCGGCTTGGGGCTCGCGCTTTTCGCATCGCTTCTCGCGGCCGCGTTTGTCTACAGGCCCCAGACGCCGGGAAAAAAAGCAGGTGTCCCCAAGAACACCTTGATCAGGCTGACAAATGACCCAACGACGGACATGGTCCCAACATTCGCGTCTGACGGCAGGATCAGGTTTGTACGGCTGGAGGGAAAGATATCTTATAGCTACGTAATGAATGCGGATGGGAGCGATGTCCGACGCGAAGCAGCTATTCCCGGGCTCGCCCGAGGACTTTGGTCGCCGGACGGCACAAAGGTCTTCTATCAGCGGGAGGGAGGCGGATCAACCGTTTTTATCGCCAATGCGGACGGGAGCGATGAAAAGCAGCTCACATTCAACGCCGGCAATACCTCGTGGTCGCCTGACAGCAAAAAGCTCGTTCTTCAAGTTTGGTCCGAAACGCCGGACGGAAAAAAGAACTCGGACATATTTATTTATACGCTTGCTTCGGGCGAACTCCAGCCGGTTGTCAGTCATCCGGCATTCGATGGTGACCCGTCGTTCGCTCCGGATGCACGTTCGATCCTTTTTGTCAGCGACCGCGACGGAAACATCGAGATCTATCGGCAAGATCTCGAGACGGGAAATGTAATGCGGCTGACCGATAATCCAGGCCACGATTCGTATCCAAGCTTTTCGCCCGACGGAACCCAGATCGTTTTCAATTCTGACCGCGAAGGCGAAAACACCGACGTCTATCTGATGGACTCTGACGGCGGCGGCTTAAAAAAACTTACGAACCTGGCGAGTACAGAATACGCCGCGTCCAATCCGTGGTCGGCCGACGGTACCCAATTACTTGTGATCTCGGACAAAGATGGTGCTGAGAACATCTATCTTATGAATGTTGAACCATTCGACGCGCGCGATTTCGGCATCACCCAACTTCCGGCAACCCAGCCGGACTACCTGGGAAATAACAGTTCTTTGGTATATTTCAGGCCGATCGGAGACGAGGGCGGCGAGATTAGGTCGTTCGATCAGGTTTCAAAGCAGGATCAGGTTTTGGCGGTCGTCGAGAGGCTCAACGGCCAGCCGGCGGTATCGCCTGACTTCAAAAGGATACTCTTCACGGATTTTGTAGACGACAACACAGAGATAATTTCGATTTCCGTCGACGGGAAGGATCGGGTGAATCTGACGCGGAATGCGTCAAAAGACCTGATGCCTTCGTGGTCGCCCGACGGTCGAAAGATCGCTTTTTCGACCAATCGCGGGGGTGATCTTCAACGATACGACATTTGGACAATGAACCCGGACGGCAGCGATCAGCAACTGGCTTACCGCGACGAGGGATCTTCTGTCAATCCGATATGGACACCTGACGGCGATCTGCTATTTGCCAACGACAGGATCGGGGGACGTGTAGGAAATTTTGAGTTGTTTCGTCTGATGTCGGCCCAGACCACACCGGTACGCCTTACCGATAGAATACGCTACGACGTTGCTCCATCGGTCTCGTCAGACGGAAAAAGGGTCGTGTTTTCAAGCAATGCCGATGGAAACTTTGAGATCTACATGATGAATACTGACGGCAGCAAGCTGTTGCGTCTGACACGTGACGCCGCCGAAGATGTAGAACCAAAATTTTCACCCGATGGTTCGAAGATAGTCTTCGCCAGCAACCGCAGCGGGGAATTTACGATCTACGAGATCACCCTTTGACCAGCCGCATCACGACGTCCGTTCTCTCGGGTCAGCCGTTCTCGAAGATCACTGCCCAAATACAAATGTCCCGTTCGAATACCTGATCTTCTCAGCATCACCCTTAAGGACGATCTCGATCAGCTTTGCCGAGAGCTGTCTCGCGGTCGCGACGGTGCCGGCATCGCCGGATTGTTTACCTTGAGAATAAAGTGCGAGCGGTATGCCGGTAAAACCTATCAAAATGTCATAGACCGACTGCTTCTCGCGGTCGGTGGTCTTTGCGAATTCGGGTATCTCGTCTATTGAGCGGCTTATGGCCGTATACAACACTCCCATTGCCTCATCACTCGGTTCTTCAGAATCATGATATATGGTCGTCGTACCGACGATAAAGAACGTGAGTGCTCCGGCCACATCATTCTTCCAGCCTTTAGCCGCGGCCTGTGATTCGAACGCGGTCTTTGTTCCGACAAAGATCTGTTTGAGCAGAGCCTTTTCCTCAGCCGAGGTCCCGAGGCTGTCGGCGATCAGCTTGCCGGTATCGACCGCAGCAGATGGCCTGAACTTTCCAAGGTTCTTTGGAGCCGGAACACTATCGACGACGGGGCCGCTGTTTGCCGCGGTGTTACGCGATGCAGCCGTCGTTCGCGAGCGTGATGCCGCTTCGCGTTCAGCCTTTTCGACTGCCGCCCGGCCCCATTTGTTGATCATTGCCTGCCGCATTGTGGCACGCTGAATGTTCATCTGCATCGAGTTGTATATGTTCTGAGTCGCCATCGCGAGCCCGAAACTGCCATAAACGGTTCCGTAACCGGTATTGTATCCGCCGGCATTCGAATTCCAGGTTTGAGCCTTTCCTGAGACACCAAACATACCGAGAATAAAGATAGAGGTTATGATCAGGTTTCGCATCTGTATTTCTCCTATCCAGACTTATTTCAAGAATTTTCAAAAATGTGACCGTTTGCCATGGGTCTCGTGCCAAGACCCGGCCCATGGGATCGTTCGTTAACATCCGCCGAATCTCGCAGAATCATAGTCATACCACAACGCGAGAATTTGCGAGAAACCGGCTCGGTCGATCCATCAACAAGATGCGACCGCCCCGATCGGTGCGGCCGCTACTTGATGCTTGCCGATTCCGGCTTACCTCACGAACGCATTCGGGATCGGGCGGTCAGTGGCGGCACCGAACGGGATGATCTGCGTGCCCGAGGTCGAGCCGAGCATGAACCATGTCGCCGATGACGGGCGGAAGACCGCGGCGTCCGTCTTGCCGTCGCCGTCGTAGTCGCCGGGAACCGGTGTGTCGCCCGCCCCGCCGAACGGGAACGAGTAGAACGAGCCGTCCTCCGATCTCAGGATGAACCATTCACCGGTCGTCGGCCTGAAGAACGCGGCGTCTGCCTTGCCGTCGCCGGTGTAGTCGCCGACCACCGTCCTGTCGGTCGATGTCCCGAACTGGAAAGCACGGTTGCCGCCGTCAGACGACCGCAGGTACCACCATTCGCCCGGGCCCGGACGAAAGATGCCGATGTCCGATTTGCCGTCGCCGTCGTAGTCGGCCGTCACCGGCAGGTCGCCCGAGGCTCCGAAGGTGATGATCGAGACCCCGAGGTCGGACGAACGCTGGATGTACCATGTGTTGTTGGTCGAACGGAAGACCGCCACATCGCCCTTGCCGTCGCCGTCGTAGTCGGCCGGGACGGGTGTGTCGCCCGCTCCGCCGAACGGGAACGAATAGAACGAGCCGTCCTCAGATCTCAGAATGAACCACTCACCCGTGGTCGGCCGGAAGAACGCCACATCCGACTTTCCGTCGCCGGTGTAATCGACCGGTGCGATCGCATCCGTCGACGTGCCGAACTGAAGTGCCGGGACCTGTCCGTCAGAGCTTCTCCGATACCACCACTCTGCCGGCCCCGGACGAAAGATCCCGACATCCGTCTTCCCGTCTCCGTCAAAGTCGAAGGGAACCGCTTTCGGAGAAGCCTTAGCCACATACTGAACTTGTTCCGTGAACGAACCACGGTCAGAATGATCGCCATGGTAACCGCGAGCTCTGATAAATCCTGTGGCATTGGCGTTCGGGATGTTCAGATCCCAGTTGCCTGCCGTTCTTGACCCGCTGCCCAGCGGAACGTAGTTTACTCCATCGGTCGAGCGTTCAAAAACGACTCGTGTGACTTCGGGTGCGTACCACCATCGATACCAACGGATGCGATCGTTCGTCACCTGAAGATCGTAAATAACAGGCTGCGGATAACTTATAGCTGCGAATTGACCGCGGCCCTGCCCATTGATGGCCGTAAAATAACCACCGACCATGATCTTGCCGTCTCGGCGAAGGGTCATTGCAAGGATCTTATCGTTGGCTGTCGTATTCGCGAACTGCGGATTTACACTCCCGTCCGTATTTAATAAAGCGATCTTTGCATGAGGGGCACCACCCACATTTTCAAAGTTTCCCGAGATATAGATCGTCCCCAGGACCGTTTCCGCGATATTGTGGACCGCGCCGTCGAGGTTCGGATTGATGAACGAAGCATCAAACGATCCGTCGGCGTTCAGCCGGGCAATGTTCGTCCGCGCATTTCCGTTGACCCCGGTGAAAGCTCCGGCTATCAGGATCTTACCGTTCTTGTCGATCTTGATATCGAGGAGTTCGCGGACGATGCCGTTAAGAACCGGATTGAATGATGTATCCAGCGTGCCGTTCGCATTCAAGCGGGCAATGCCGGCCCGAGGCGATCCGTTCACGTTCTCAAACGCACCGCCGATGACTATCTTGCCGTCGCTTTGTATCGCGATGACATCGACATAGAAGTCAGCGGTGGCGGTGAACGACGAATCGAGGCTTCCGGTTGCATTCAAGCGGGCAATACGACCTTTGCTGACACCATTGACCGTCGTGAAACCACCGCCGATCACGATCTTGCCGTCACCCTGAACTGCGATCGCGTTGACCCAGCCGCTGGTGTCGAATGTCGGGGCAAATGAACCGTCGATAGAGCCCGAAGGTGTTATGCGTGCGAGCTTTGCCTGAGGTGTTCCGCCGGCCGACGTGAAATCGCCGCCCGCGAGATAGTTTCCATCCTGCTGAACGGCGAGCGAATAAACCCATCCGGTCAACTGCGGGTTTGCAAAAGCCGAGTCGTTGGCTCCGGTCCAGCCGACCCGCGCCATTCCTTGTCGGGCGGCTCCGCCAACGCTTGTGAAGCCGCCGCCGAGCAGTGTCATTCCGTTGCCGAGCGACAACATTGTCGCCGGCGGCGAACCAAGAACCGTCGTGTTCGTGTCTGTATTCAACCGTCCGTCCGGATAGAGGTTTGCGATGCGGTTGATCGAAGGAAAGCCATTGACCGATGTGAAACTCCCGACAATGACCATTTTGCCATCCGGCTGAAGATCAACGTCAAGGATCGTATCGCCGGCCGACCCGACAAAACCGGTGTCGACCGTCCCGTTCATATTCAACCTTACGATCCGCTGAGCATTCGCACCATTAACAGTGGTGAAGAGACCAACGACCAGGATCTTGCCATCAGGCTGTATTCGAGCGTCGTAGGTCGCTGAACCGAAATTCGGTGAAAATGAGTTGTCGACGGTTCCGTTCGGATTCAAGCGGACGATATTGCTGCGCGTTATGTTCGGATCGCCAAACCTACTGAAACCTCCGCATACGATTATTTTGCCGTCGGCCTGAACATGTATCGAATACGTCGTACCGTTCGAACCGGGATAGGCAGCGTTAACATTGAACGTGTTATCGAGGCTGCCATCGACGTTGAGCCGGGCGAAACGCCAACGCGGCTGGCCGTTGACGTTGTTGAATTGACCGGCGATCAGCACCTTGCCGTCCGGTTGGATCGCGATGCCGAACACAGCGCTGTCGACGTCCGGCGCAAATGTCGGATCGACCGATCCGTTAGCGTTGAATCGAACGAGCCTGTTTCGCGGCAACCCGCCTACGGTCGTGAAATGCCCGCCGACGACCACGCGGGCACTTGTATCGACAGCAAGTGCTCCTGCACCGCTGATCGACGCGGTAAATGCTCCGTCGTTCGTTCCGTCGTAATTCAAACGCGCAATACCGCCCGATGCTCCACCGCCGATCGATGAGAAACCGCCAACGACCACCAGCTTAGAACCGCTGACCGCTATTCCCTGAAGTGTGCTGTTGGGGTTTGGGTTATACGTCGTATCAAGGGTGCCGTCGCGATTGAGGCGTGCAAGATGACTCTTTGAAACTCCGTTAACTGACGTAAATAGCTGGCCGGCAATGTATACTGAGCCGGATGTGTCGATGGCAACACGGCCCACGACGCCATTTACATCGCCTTTGAAACCGTCTGATGCGTTCTGGGCGAACGACGTATTCGTCCAAAAAGCAACGAGCGAAATGATGGCCGTAAAGGATGCGAAAATTCTCGTATTGATCATAGCGATTCTCCTAAAACAGGGTCTTGGCGAACCGCTACGCGAAGTTATGGTCCGGGTCGGCTCAATTTACTAAGCAAATTTTGCTTTCTTCAGACATGAGCGACTCGAAGGTGCTGTGGAATAGGCAACTAATTACTGCAACCCCTTGCCAATCGTTGTGATAAACTCTTATCCAGCAAATCGCATGGCGACTGAAGTTACAATCTTACTGAACGAGCTTGGGAAAGATGGAAAAGGAAGTGATCGTGAAACACTTGACCGTCTTTTGCCGCTTGTTTACAACGAACTTCGGCGTCTTGCGGGCAGTTTCTTGAACCGCGAGTACGCGGCTTCGATCCAGACGACCGAGTTAGTTCACGAAGCGTATTTCAAGCTCACAAACCAGCGTTCGGTCGATTGGGAAAACCGCGGCCAATTCTTTGCGATCGCAGCTCAGGCCATGCGGCGGATCTTGATCGATGCTGCCCGTTCAAGACAGGCCAGCAAACGCGACGCCGAGAAACTCGCTCTTGATGACGCGCCGAGCATCCCGGTTGCGGTCGACCGGCAGCTGCTCGAACTTGATGATGCACTCAGGGAATTGGCCGCGTTCGATCCTGATCAGGCACGCCTCGTTGAACTTCGATATTTCGGCGGCCTTACAATCGAGGAGACCGCCGATGTCATGAAGATCTCTCCGGCCACCGTCAAACGCGAATGGGCGGCAGCCCGGGCATGGCTTTTCGACCGGATCAACGGCTAGTGAGCCTGTTGATCGAGGGTTTACGCGTAGTGAGCCGGTTACATATGGATCCGACGCTGTGGAAATCTATCAAAGACGCGTTCGCTCAGGCCCTCGACCTCCCGGAGGACGAGCGCAAAGGATTTGTATCCTCGATCGCACCCGACATTCGTCCGCACGTCGAGAGGCTTTTGAAGGCCGATTCGGCTGCGGAGGGTTTCATCGCTGAGCCGATCCTCGTGGACCGCGGATCAGTTGACGAAACGCTCGGAATTCCCGATCGGATCGACGAATACAAGATCATCAAAGAGATCGGGACCGGAGGGATGGGGGCCGTTTACCTTGCGGAGAATTCCGGCGAGGGATTCAAACAACGCGTCGCGTTGAAGCTGATCAAACGCGGAATGGACACCAGTGCCGTCCTCAAGCGATTTTTGATGGAACGGCAGATACTTGCGAATCTCGAGCATTCGAACATCGCCCGCATGCTTGACGGTGGCTCGACCTCGGATGGCGTTCCATACTTCGTGATGGAATATGTCGAGGGGGCCGAGATCAGGCGCTATTGCAACGACAATCGTTTCGGCCTGAACGAACGCCTTGACCTCTTTCGCAAGGTCTGCGGTGCGGTCTCAAACGCTCATCAGAAATTGGTAGTTCATCGCGACCTCAAACCTAGCAATATCCTTGTCACCAACTCCGGCGAACCCAAACTCCTCGATTTTGGAATCGCGAAGCTCCTCGCTCCGGACTGGAGTGCCGATACCCAAGAAGCGACCCTTACCCAATTTCGTGTAATGACACCGGAATACGCGTCGCCCGAGCAAATAGCCGGCGAGCCGACGTCGACATCGACGGATGTTTACAGCCTTGGCGTGATCCTATACGAACTGCTTACCGGACAAAGGCCGTACGATACACGCGGTAAAGCCCCGCAAGAACTTGTTGAAAGCGTCCTTTCAAAAGATCCGCCGCGACCGTCCACGGTCGGAACCGGGGCCACATCTGGCCGATCGCGGCAAACCGACCGGGCCGAAGATCGTGACACCAACGGAAATGCGGCGATCGAACCTGAGCCCGAGAACACCGTTGATAGAAAACTCCTACAGGGCGATATCGATAATATTATTCTGAAGTCGCTTCGACGTGAACCGGAGAGACGTTATCAATCGGTTCAGGAATTTTCCGAGGACATCCGACGGTTTCAGGAAGGCCTTCCCGTTTCGGCCACGGCCGACTCGCGCGGCTACCGGTTTCAAAAATTCTTCAAGCGCCACAAAGCAGGTGTGATCGGGGGCTCGGCAATAGCGTTGCTTCTGTTGACCGCGACGGGCGTGACCGGCTGGCAATATACGGTCGCTCAACGCGAGCGTCAAAAGGCCGAACAACGGTTCAACGAGACGCGTGGACTCGCAAGAAGCGTGCTCTACGAACTCTACGATTCGATCGACGCGATCCCGGGTTCGACAAAAGCAAGGGAATTGCTCGCCATCAAGGCTCTTGAGTATCTGGACCGTCTTGCAGCCGAGGGCAGCAACGATCCTTATCTGCTTACGGAACTTGCCGATGGATATCACCGGATCGGAAATATTCAAGGCGGTTATGGCCAGGCAAACCTGGGTCAGAGCGCCGAGGCCCGTAAGAGTTACGAGAAATCGCTGTCGATACTTAAGGCGATAGTAGACGGTGGTGAAACCGATCCGAAGTTCAAGACGAAGCTGGCATTTGCCTACGCCAGGATGGGCGATATCGATTTTCTCGAAGCCAACATTCAGGGCTATTACGAAAATCATAAGCGAAGTTTGGACCTGTTGATCGAGATCGAACCGGAACGAGGCAGCGACATCGATCTTGTATATGAGCTTGGCGCAGCCTACATAAATGTCGGGCGCGGAGCAGCGACCGTAAACAAGCCTGAAGAAGCCGCTGAGATGATAAAGAAGGGAAAGACGATCTTTGAGGAGCTTTTAAAAAAGGATCCCGCAAATCTCCGGATCATCAACGCCGTTGTTCTTTCGCATGATAATTTGGGCGAGGTCTATTCGGGCTTTGGCAACAAGCAGCTTGCACTTGAAGAATTCCGTCGTTCAAAAGCTTTGATCGAGGAAGCCTTGTCGGCGAACCCTGACAACGCTGATCTTATGCGAACATCGGTCGTCTCGAATTCAAGTATCGTGATCGCAGCCACCGACCTCGAAGCATACGATGAAGCAATGGCGAGCGTGGAGATCGCGATCGAACGTGCGAAAAAGCTCGGGGCGAACGATTCGGGGAACAACGATGCCGCAATGATGATCGCCCTTACCTCGGGATACAAAGGCCGCATTCTGACACGCTCGGGAAGGTGGAAGGAGGGTATTGAGGTTTTGCAGAAGTCGCAGGCCGAATTTGCCAAGGTCGTTGCAAAAGACCCGAACAATCAGATCGCTCCGTTTCAGGCCGCAGGATTTGATGATGAGATCGGACGGGCATATCTCGCTATCGGCCTCGCCGAAAAGAACCCTCGGGAGAGGACTGCTGCCTTGCAAAAGGCCCGTCAATTTCTGCAAAAAGCCTTCGATGTATACAAGAAATATCGCGATGCCGGGATAACGGTCGCTGAGGATGCGAAGGTGACTGACGAGGTCGAGGCACTTTTAGCGAAATGCGACGAAGCCTTGAAGCGATGAAGCGCTCGATCTGATTTCAAATTCCTCAAACCGGTTTCTAGCTATAAGGAAAGGGCACACAAGTTCATTGCTGTGCCCTTCTGTGTTTATCAGGTGCCGGTCATTTGCCGCAGCGGGCCAACTGCCAACTCCAGGTAATAGTCGATTTGTCGGGCCCGGTCACGGTTTTTGACCCGACAAGGATCTCACCCGTTTCGTCAAAATAACGCTCGCCGTACCGGCCGTCCTCTAGTCTGTCACTTAACGCAAGTACGCCTTCCTTGTAGTCCTCAAACGCCGATTCTCTGTCGATCGGGCAGTTTGTCTCGTCTATTTCAAGAAATTCCCTCTGCATCGCCTTGAACATTGGCGTAGAAAGCCCGAGAGCGAGGCTGAAGTCACGCTGGCCGGCGCGGTAGTTGACGTCCGAGGGATGAGAAAAGACCTCAGAATAGGTCGTCTCCTTGCCGGAGCGGAACGAGACATCATATTTGCCCTCCACCGGGCCGCAGCACGGATCGGCTTCGCGTTTACCGGTAAACACATCGCTGCGTTTTCCATGAACATAGAAGCTCGCCGGTTTTCGATCCGCCTTCGCTTCGATCTCTTCTTTTGTACGAGGATTGAGCGCGATAATAGCGTTGTCGTTTTCGTAGATCTGTCTGAAACCGTCGCCGGTGGAGTTTCCGTTGCTGGTCCGCGTCCCTTTTACAACGATCGTCGATCGCAATTCTCTTTTGTAGGTGATCTCGCCGCCCCAATCGGCCGTGCAGGGTTGCCAATCGCGGACGGGAACTTTCACGTTGTAAGCTTTGATCGGTATCTTTGTTACCAGATCCGCAACTACCTCAAGCACCGCGAGCGGATCGATCGCGGTACCAAGCCCGAGCTTTACGATCTTGGGAATGTCCTTGCTCGCGTCCATTTTTTCGAGGGCGATCTTCGCATTCAAGCTGACGCGTTTGGGAAGCGGAACGACCGGCTGATTTGAAAGGTCGGTCGGCTGCGGTTTGCCAGTTAGCTTGATGGTATTCTCACCGTTCGCATCCGTCGTCTGCCGACTGATGTCGCCGCGGTTTGCAGCATCGACAAAGGTCGGAACTGATGTGAATCGCTCGTAGCCTTTTCCGGAAAGCATAACCTCCCAGCTGACTGTCACGCCTGCCATCGGCCCTCCCTTGGGCACGCTTACACTGATATCTGTGTGGTTTCCAACCGCAGCACCGATGCAATTAATGAACTCAGAGTGATTGAAATTCATCACGACCTTGATCTTCACATTGCGCGTTTCGCCAACTCTGTTCCCGCTTTGCTTTGTTCGGATCAACGGCATTGGCTGTTCGAGGTCGAAGGTGGCAACAAGATTCAAGAACGCCATTACTACCTTCGCCCATGCCATTGCGGCATTTACGACCGAGGCTCCTTTTACCACCTGGCTGTTCTTGATCTTATCGAGCGTGTTGATGTCCTTTGTCAGTTCGCCGAACGTCTTGACCGTATCGACCACTTTCTTTCCCGTCTTGACCGTTTTTTTGAAAGACGAAATATCGGTGATCGCATCGCAAAGTCCGACGGTGGGCCGCTTCCATGAGGCGTTGACGAAATTCAACTCACCGGTTGCAAAGGAGGGCTTCCGGAAAACGCGGGCTGAATCGCCGCCGAGATTTTCGAACTTCGTCAACAGATCAAGCAGAAGAAGGCGCTCGATCAGGGATGCCTGGATCATGTTCAGCTTTATCGCGGAGGGCGCGGCAGCGGCGAGATCGCCGTTCTCCGGTACAAGCCGGCTCATTTCAAAGAGCATGCCGGCATTGAACTGTATGTGCGGGTCCTTGGAGTTTCGCATTGCCCGAATATCGGTGAGCATCAGCCGGGAAACGTCGGCAGGCGACATCTGCGAACCGTCGCCCGAATACCCACGGGCCAGTTTGTCGAGCGACGAGCCGAGTCCGAAACCGAGGCCGCGAAGCATACCGGCGACCTCGAAATCAAAGAAACCGATGTCGAGCCCCGGGCCGGACGCGGGTGAATACAGGACCTTGTCCCGTTCGTCCATTATGTAGAATCCGCCTTTCTGGAGCGCGGCGATCAGCAGCGGCAGAGCATCGTCCTCAAATTTCATTATCCGACGGGCAGCTTCGGCGCCGGCTTTGAATGACGGATTTGCACCGATCACGGCAGCTTCGGGAAGCCCCTTTTCCGGGAATGCGGAGAGCGGGTCGGACGCGTCCGTTTCGCCGGGCTTTTCGTCCTTGAGGGAGCTAAGCGGAAACATCTTTGGCTGTGCGACGATAGCCGCGGCTGCGGTCAAGCACAACATCACGGCTGCGGCAAAAAAGCGGATTCGTTGCATGGTAAAGACTCCTTGATGAAGAGGGACGCCGTTATTTAAGCTTTGCGATCACACCGGGCATCGCCTTTTCGATCGCTGCCCGGACGGCATCATTTGCATTGCCCTTTACCTTTTCCACAGCCGGAATCGCAGCGACGATGGTCTTGCGATCCTGGGCGTAGACCGTGATCGTGATCTCTGCCTCCGAACTTCCTGCCTTTGCGGCGTCGGTATTGCCGGTGACCTTTCCGAAAAGGCCGCCGATCTTCGACGCACCAGATTCTTTAGCCTTTCCGATATCGATGGAAATGACGTTCGCGAAATTGCCCGTCTGAAGTTCGGCCTGCGACGTGATCATATAGCCCGAGATCCCGGCGGCCGAAAGTTTTGACGAGATCAGGCTGCGGAGCTCATTCTGTTCGAGCTTTGAGCTGCTGCCGGAAAAGAAATCGATCGCGACGGTTTTCATTGATCGTCCGGTTGCTGTCGCCGCCGGCCTATTGCCGATCTGAGTGATCGCGGTCATGTCCACGTTTTGTCGGGCCCGCATCAATTCCGAAAGAGAATCGGCTTCGGCGTAGTCCTTTGGGACCTCGAACAAGGCCTGGTCGAGCGTCGCTTTTGACAGGGCGGTCGTCACAAGTTTGATCGTCATCGTCTTTTTACCGTTCTCGTAACCGGTGGTCGTTCCCTCAAGAAAAAAGCCTCCGTCCTGCGCCGACTTGATAATTACACGCGGGCGGCAGCCGCCGCGGTCCGGGGCCGGCGGAACGGCAACGCGGCACGACTCGCTCCGAAGCTGCAGATCGACATACCAGCCTTCTTCTTCCATCCGAACGCTTGCTGCACCGTCACACGAATCGGCAGATGATTCGATCGTTCTGACGACCTTCAGCCAGCGAGCGGGCAAACCGAACATCGTCTGCCGTTTTCCGCTGTCGGTCACGGTCGAGCCGATTGTTACGGTGCCTTTGATCACGACCTTTTGAGCCGGCCGCCGACTCAGCTTTTCTGGGGGTACTGCAGACCAGTCGTAGTAGTCAATGAAGAACATCTTTGTCTTGTCGTTGAGCGTGACGTCCTGTTTAATATCACACTGCGAGATCGTCGTCAGACTGGGCATGAAACTCTCGATCATCTCCTGGCTTATGCCCGCGGCTGCTTCGCCAAATATGGTCTTCGATTCACGCCGCTGGCGAACACCTTTTGCATATACCGTTATCTCGGACGAAAAGTCCTCGACCGTTGTGCGTTGCGAGATCTTATAGTCTGCAAATGCCAAATTTGACGACACAAGGACGATCAGCAATGCGTAAGAAATCAAACGTGCGTTCATGTTATTTACCTCGGTCTGTTTGGAAAATATTCGCGGATGTGAAAATTGGCAGGACCCGCGAATAATACATCACCCCACTACGCGTTTTCAACCGAAAAAGCGGCTCAAGATCGACGGTTCAAAAATAAAAGGTTGGTAAGTGGCGAAGATCGGGTCAAAACGCGTCGGCGCGGCCCAAATTGAACCGGTTATCCGATCATTGGCTTTAAGAATCACCTAGCCACGCGACCATTGAGACCAGCAAGAGTGTGTTCAGGAAAGCGAACGCGGATGCGGCAACCCAGACCCGCCAGCGTTTTGCGGAGTCTGTGTTATATCCATAACTCGCCATTGGGCTTGATCCGAGCTGTTTATTGTCCTCGACATCGGGAAATCTCATTCGCAGAAACGCGTAGGCTGCGTAAAAACCAAACCCCAGAGGTAAGGAAATGGCAGCGATGCCGGGAGTGTCTGAAAGGCTGAACACCTCTGTGAAGAGATTATAAAGCTGGCTGGCGAAAATCGTGGAAATCATCCACACCGCAGCATTGAGCGATGCGAAAAGCAAAAAGAACCGTCGTCGGAACTTCGTGTCACCAAGGCTTTCTGCAACTTTCGCTACGACGGCCGCGGTCTCGGCATCGCGTTTCTCCGATCTTTTCGAAGATCCGAACATGGTCAGCTAGTTAGCCCGCGACAAGATCGTTAACTCCGGCTTCATCGCCTCTATCGAGACCTGGCGGGCGACCTCTTCGGCAACTGTGCGAAACGCGTCGGCCTGCAGTGAATCAGGGGTTGAGATAACCACCGGGACACCCTTGTCGCCGCTCTCGCGAACCTCGAGCCCGATCGGGACCTGGCCGAGAAAATTCAAGCTGTATTCCTCGCAAATACGCTGTCCGCCGCCGCTGCCGAAGATCTCGTATTTGGTTCCGGTATCCGGAGCTATGAAATACGACATATTCTCGATCACCCCGAGAACCGGCACGGCGACCTGTTCGAACATCTTTATTGCCCGCCGCACGTCAGAAAGCGAGACCTCTTGCGGTGTGGTCACCAAGACCGCACCCTGCACCGGTACGAGCTGCGCCAGCGAAAGCTGAACGTCGCCGGTGCCGGGCGGCATATCGACGATCAGGTAATCGAGCTCGCCCCAGTTAACATCTGTCAAAAACTGTCGAACGACGCCATGAAGCATCGGCCCGCGAAGGATCATCGGCTTATCTCGAGGAACGAGCACGGCCATCGAGATCATCTTTATCCCATGAGCCTCGATCGGCTGAAGCTGTCCGTTCATTACCTCAGGCTGATCGTACCCGGTGCCGAGCATCATCGGGATATTGGGCCCGTAGACGTCAGCATCCATTATGCCGACCTTTGCACCCTGCGCCGCCAAAGCCACCGCGAGATTCACCGCGACCGTCGATTTGCCTACGCCGCCTTTGCCCGACGAAACGGCGATAATGTTCTTCACGCCCGGTATGGCGACGTTGTTGGCGATCCCACGTCCTTGCGGGACTTCGGCATCCATCGTCACTTTGACCGAGCCTACGCCGTCGAGGCCGCCCACGATACCGATCGCCTCTGATTCCATCTGTTCTTTGACAGGGCAGGCCGGCGTGGTCAAAACGATACGAAATGCTACCTCATCGCCGTTGATGGCGACGTCGCGAACGAACCCGAGCGTGACGATGTCTTTCCGCAGATCGGGGTCGATGATCTGCTTTAACGCTTCGAGGATCTTTTCTTCTGTTATTTGACTCATTGTATGTCCGGTTTCAATTGTTATGTCCAAAAGGATATTCTATCAAATTCGGATATGAAGTTGTCCAAGGAGAATCAGTTTGATGTGCTATGCCGCAACGCGAAGGCGTGCAGGCTATGTCCCGAACTTGCCGACAAGACCGCCGTCATGAGCGAATTGAACGGATCTTTGACTCCGAAGGTGCTTTTTATTGCTGAAGCTCCTGGCCGCCGGGGCGCCGATCGGACTCGGCGTCCGTTTTATGGCGATAAGTCAGGTGAGAATTTTCAAACGCTGCTTGATTCCATCGCTTTAAGCCGCGAAGACATATTCATTACCAATGCTGTGATGTGCAGCCCGCGAACCGCGACCGACGCAAACCGCAAGCCGACCCGGACCGAGGTCCGAAACTGTTCATCGTTCCTTAGGCAAACCATCGAATTGATCGACCCGCCCGTGGTCGCGACACTCGGCGGCACAGCGCTCGATGCGATCAAAGCGATCGAGGCCCACGGGCTCTCTCTGAGGCAGCATGCCGGGAGCATTACGACATGGGGTCACCGGCGGCTCGTGCCTCTTTATCACCCAAGCCCGCAAGTGATCGCCGCTCAGCGTGGTTTAGGCATCCAACTCGGACACTTTCAAACTCTGAAGAACGCGATCGACGGCCATCTGGATTAGCAGACCGCGATTCTTTACAATTGAATCGAATGGATATCTCAGCATACCAGCATCTTCGCAACGGCGGCGTCGGATTCCACGAGCAGCAACGCGGCCTTTCTGCCGTTTGGGGCAAAGAAGCGGTGCAATTCCTCGATGGCCTGATAACGAACGACATGAAAACCCTCGAGGACGGAAAGCAGATGCTTGCCGCGTTCCCGAACGCTCAAGGGCGTCTGCTGGCGGTTGTGCGAGTGCTGCGGCAAGGCGACCGATTCCTGATCGAGACCGAAGAAGCCACGCGGGAGAAGATCTTTCAGAATCTTTTCCGTTTCACATACGCGGGCGATTTTTTTGTTGAGGAACTTTCGGAGCAGTATCGATACATCGAGATATGGGGCGATCTCCCTGTTCCGCCGCCTCCGGCCGGTATTGCATTCTCGGGTCATTCAGCGACCGGGTATTTTATACCCACGGATGCTGCCGATGACCTTATCGATTCACTGTCTGCAAACAACGCCGTTGAGATCACCGACGAACTTTACGAGAACCTGCGGATCGAATCGGGCATACCAAAATATGGCGTCGATATGGACGAGACGACCATCGTCCCGGAACTTGGGCTCGACGGTCTTATCTCATACACAAAGGGCTGTTACATCGGCCAGGAGATAATCGCCCGCATCCACTTTCGAGGCCACGTGGCAAAGCAGTTGACGGGTTTGATCCTCAACGAGGGCTTCGACCCAGCGGCCGACAAAGGCGAGGAGCCCGCGGCTCAGTCGATGGAATTGACCGCCCCCGACGGCAGGCCCGCCGGCCGTATAACTTCGAATACCTACTCGCCGAAGCTCGATCGGCAAATTGCATTGGCGTTCGTACGACACGAACACCTTGCTGAAGGAACTGAGCTAAAATGCGGTGACGCAGGTGGCACTGTTGCGAAATTGCCGTTCGTTATCTGAAATGAACGTTGCCCGTATCAATATGGACGAACTCGACATCGACTTGCCGAACGCGAAACTCGCGTACACGATAATTCAATCGCTGCTTGATGCGAACGAGGCCTTGAGCGACCTTCTTGTCGTTGCGGCGCATGCTCTCGATGAGGACGTGACAAAGGCCCTAACGATGACCGGCGAATGGCAGAAGTATCTCGAATCGAAACGCGAGCTTGAGCGGACGAAGGAACAGATCGAACTTTTCACTCAGGTCCTGCGGGTGATGGACGAGGTCCGGGAAGTGGATAACGGATAGTGGACAATGGACAATCCTTCGGAAAACCCGCTCGCTTCGAAAACCTATGCCTTCGCTAGGCGCATTATAAAGCTTTATCGTCATTTGATTTAAGAACACAGGGAGTACGTGCTCTCTAAGCAGATCCTACGATGTGGTACTTCGGTTGGAGCGAATGTTGCCGAGGCGAATCAGGCTCAGTCGAAAGCAGACTTCATCAGTAAATTGTCGATTGCTTTGAAGGTAGCCGTTGAAACCGACTATTGGCTCCGGCTGCTGAGAGACGAACAATTCAATAAAAATGCCCAAGCCGAATCGTTGCGTGATGACTGTAGTGAGATCATCAAAATGCTGACCGCGTCTATAAAGACAGTTAAGAGAGGGCTTCAATAATTGTCCACTATCCACTATCCACTATCCACTGAAAAGGTCCTTGACCTTGTCATCATCGGAGCGGGACCGGCAGGTATTTCGGCGGCGTATGAGGCGAAGCGTGCGGGGCTGGAGTATGTCGTGATCGAGAAAGGGTTGATCGGGAATACGATCTACAACTATCCGGTCGGGCTGACGGTTTTTTCCACGACGAATGAGCTTGAGTTTAACGACGGAGATCTGAAGCCTGCTCGTGAAAAGCCTACGCGTGAGGAGCTTCTTTCATACTACGTGCGGTTCGTGCTTGATAATGAGCTGAATGTGCGGACGGAAGAGAAGGTCAGTTTCGTCGGTAAGATCGAGTTTGCAAACTCGCCTCGCCGTGAGGACATTGCCTATCGGGTCGTGACGGATAAAGGCTTTTACGACGGTAAGAACGTGCTGTTTGCCATCGGGGCGATGGACCATCCGCGAAAGCTGGGTGTGCCGGGCGAGGAGTTGCCTAAGGTGCATGATGTGTTTCGCGAGACGTATCCTTGGGTGCGGAAGCATGCGATGATCGTCGGCGGCGGGAATTCGGCGGGCGAGGCGGCGTTGTTTCTGGCTCAGGAAGGTGCCGAGACGACGCTGGCGATCTTTCGGTCGGATTGGGAGAACAATGATCCGAAGCAAGGCTGCATAAAATATTGGGTCAAGCAGCCGCTCGAAAAAGAGTTGAAGGAACATTGTTTGAAGCTTTTCTTTCTCGGCAAGGTGATCGAGATCCTTGAGGGAGAGGTCGAGCTTGAGAACGAAGCGGGTGAGCGGGTCGTGATCCCGAACGATGTCGTGTTCGTGCTGATCGGTTCGGACGCTGATCTGACGATGCTGAAATCGCTCGGCGTCGAAACCGAGCAAGGTAAGCACGGCGAGGTTCCGGTTTACGATCCGGGGACCTTCGAGACGAACGTCCCCGGCATCTACGTTGCCGGGCATTTTACCAACCACCGCCACATCAAGCCGGCGATCGATGCGGGCCGGACTGTCTCGGCCGCTGTTGCGGCCCGATCAAAGTGATCCATTGTTCGAGCTCGTAATTCAAAAAAAGGACAGAGCCGAAATTTAGGCTCCGTCCGATTTTCTGTTGGTATTTGTCGGTGAGACTAGTTGGTCTCAGCCGGTTTCGACGTTCTGATCATGATCTTCTGATCTGAGAAGCGATCCGCAATATTTGCCGGGTTTACTTCGAAGGATGTCACATCAAAGATCTCGGTCGTTTGTCCACCCGCGGTCGTTGTCCATCGATAGGGAAGCAAAACGCCGCCCGTGCTCCTGAAGTCGGCAAACTTCACCAAAGCATCGGTCGTTTCGGCGTTTACGTCGATTCGTTTCGTGAAAACAACATCTTCTTTCGATTCACCGCCATTTGGTGCGTCGCGTGTAAATTTCACGATCTGCGGCATGGCAAGGCCTTTGTATCCAAATGCGACCGGCAGATTGGTGCTCTTGTCGAGGTGAAGACGATAGGTCGAGCCGGCGAACGAAGCGGCAATGATGTTTACGTTTGTTCCGTCAACTGTGCCCTCGCCGTCGAACGTATAGCTTACGTCCATGCCGTCCGGAGCCTTTACGAGGAGCATTAGAGCCATTCTAAGCAGTTCGTTCTGCCTGACGCCGCCGTGAAGTTCGGCCGGGCTGCCGGTACGGACAACAACCTTTTCGACATTTTCTCCGCCATCGCCCTTGCCTTTCCAAACGAAGTCGCCTGATGGCGGTGCGGTTCTGACTATGACCTTCTTGCCGTCGTCGGTCGTAAATTCGCCGTTCGAGCCTTTCTTGATAACGAACGTCTTACCGTCGGTCGTCGTGAATTCAGCATCCTTGCCCTCGAGTTTCGCCGCTTCGCCCTCACCCTTTCGCATCACTATCACGTCGTGGCTCTTGATGACATGCTTTTCGCCCGCAGCCACACCGTCTGCGTTCCCGATCTTGATCTTTTTCATCAGCTTATCGGGAAATTGCATAGCTATCTCGGTCTCGCCTTGTTCGGTCCTGTCGGCGCCGTCTATCTTGATCGTTGTGGACGTTCGTCCGACGATGACCATACTGCGAACCTCGGCCAATGCCGCATCACCGCCCAGAGCCTGGCGAGCCTTGGCTATGATATCCAGGGCCTTCTGGTCTGACTTGAGACCAGCACGAACGCTGTCGGCCAATTCGCCCAGGCCGATAAAGAAAACCGCAACAAAAAGTACCGAAACAATAAATCTCTTCATAATTTGCCTCCGCCAAAATTTTCTATTGCCGGGGTCGCGATCCGTGTCACTGACTTCAGGAGGAAGTATGCTTAATATGGCAAAATCACTCTCCCGGCATTGTGGATTATTCCAGTTTGTATCGTCCAAATGGTTAAGACAACGCAAAGAAATTGTAAAGAATGTAAAATCTGCCGAAAAACGATAGACAAGGGCAATTCTACAATAGAAAATGGGAACCGATGAAGAGATCGTGGCCAACATTGATATCGCTCCTCTTGCTAGGTAGTGCACTCGTACTGCTCGGGGCACTTCAATATCGTTGGCAATCGCAGATCAGCGAGAACGAACGCACAAAAATGGAAAAGCGCGTTCAGGATGCGGCGGAACGATTCGCCGAGGACTTCAATCGCGAGATCCAGGCTGCTTACGTAAATTTCCAGCTCGATGCCGATACATGGCGTTCCGGAAGCTCGGTTCAGTTCAACGAGAGATATGATTATTGGCGCGGAAGGACCGGCTATCCGGAATTGATAAAGGACTTCGTCTTTTTTGAAACCGGCTCAGATGCTCTCCCGATGAAGTTCGATCGATCGACCAGGGAATTCAAAACGGCCGAATGGACGCCGGACCTTCGTGAACTAAAGCAACAGTCGCTGAAGGAGAAGAATCGAAAAGCGGTCGATACAAGCCGGTTTCTGTTGCTTGTTCCGGCCCACGAATCGACCCGCAATATCGAGAGAATAGTGGTCCGAAGCAGTCAGGCAACCGAGCCTCCTGTGATAAATTTACCGGGGCGTTTTGGTTATCTGGCGGTCTTTCTCGATGAAAACGTAATAAAGGACGAACTGGTACGCACACTCGTGCAAAAGCACTTTCCCGACGACGAGTTCGATCTAGCCATATTTGACCGCGAGGGCAATAGCGTTTTTTCTAAAGGCGGCCCAGTATCGGGCAAGGATGCGTCGGCTCCGCTTTTTGACCTATCGACGGACAGCTTCATTTTCTTTTCGAATCGTGATGCGTTGCCTGCGGGCGTTGCTCAACGCCAAAGGAGCGACGTGATCGTCAATCAACGCATCGAGACCCAAACGTTCAGCAGCTTGCAGACCAATAGCAATTCCACCTCGGGTATGGTCACGGTGGAAATGAAACGCGGAGGCCAACCGAGATCTCAGATCTTTTCGACTCTCGCAGATGGTCAGCCCGCATCGTGGACCTTGACCGCTCAGCACCGTGACGGCTCGATCGACGCGTTCGTAACGAACGTAAAGATCAGAAACCTTGGAATTGGCTTTGGAATACTCACGCTGATGGCACTTGCTGCAGGCGCGATCATCTATTCCGCCCAGCGATCAAAAGCCTATGCTCAACGACAGGTCGATTTCGTTTCATCGGTCTCGCATGAGTTTCGGACACCGCTGGCCGTGATCTACTCGGCGGGCGAAAATCTGGTCGATGGTGTAGCGAGCGACCGCGAACAGGTTGCACGGTATGGCGAGTTGATCAAGGGTGAGGGCAAGAAGCTTACGTCGATGGTCGAGCAGATCCTGGAATTTGCCGGGGCACAGTCGGGACGCAAGAAGTATAACTTCGCCGAGACCGATCTCGCGACCGTCGCGCAAAAGGCTATCCGCGAGTCGATGCCGCAGCTCGAAGAAAATGCTTTTAAGATCGAGACCGATATTGACCCCGATCTGCCGCCGGTCTCAGCCGATGCAGATGCTCTGACCGGTGCGGTCCAAAATCTGATCCAGAACTCGATCAAGTACAGCAACGGAACCCGATGGCTTCGCGTTTCGACATCCAGGACCTCCGGGGGATTTGAGATCGCGGTGGAAGATAAGGGAATCGGCATCGCCCAGGGCGACCAACGGATGATCTTCGAACCGTTTTACAGATCCAAGGAAGTGGTCGATGCGCAGATCCACGGCAATGGACTCGGGCTGAGCCTTGTGAAGGAGATAGCCGAAGCTCACGGCGGCACCGTGCGCGTCGCAAGTGAGGCAGGGAAGGGGAGCCGGTTCACGATCGAGCTGCCCGGCTCATTACAGATCGCCTGACCGAATTCGTCTTGTTGAATCCGTGTCGACCTTCGAATTTCGCTCTGACCTCTATGAAGATCCTGCTCGTCGAAGACGAAAAAGGCCTGATAATCACATTGACCGACCGTCTTCGAAGCGAAGGCTACAAGGTCACGAGCGCCCCTGACGGCATTGCGGGCTTCGAACTCGGCTCTACGGGAGAGTTTGACCTGATCGTACTTGACGTCATGCTGCCTAAAAAGAACGGCTACGACGTCTGTCGGGACCTTAGACAAAAAGGCATAACGACTCCCATATTGATGCTCACGGCTAAAGGCGAGACGATCGATAAAGTGCTCGGGCTGAAACTCGGGGCGGACGATTACCTTACAAAGCCATTTGAAGTGATCGAACTTCTCGCGCGCATCGAGGCCTTGCTTAGGCGCTCGTCATCTACTAACGGCTCGACGCAAGACGTGTATCGATTCGGCGATATCGCGGTGGACTTCAAGCGGGCTGAGGTTACGAAACACGCATCGCCGATCGAACTCTCAGCGATGGAGTTCAAACTGCTGCAGTTCTTGATCGAGAACCGAGGCAATGTCCATTCGCGCGATCATCTGCTCGATGAGGTTTGGGGTTACGATGCGATGCCATCGACTCGGACGGTCGACGTCCACATCGCATGGCTTCGTCAAAAGCTTGAAGAAAACCCTAAACACCCGCGTTACATCCAAACGGTACACGGCCTCGGCTACAAATTCTCTGCTTAACGTTTAGTCTGCGTCCGGGTTCTCATTGGCTGCCCGCCGATCTCGATATCAGGGATCGTAAACGTACCTTCCGCAATAAAGCCGCCGGTAAGCGTGCCGAGTTCTTTACTCGTTATCTGGATCGAATAAAGACTTCCCGGAATCACGTTCTCAAAATTCAAATTTCCAAATGTTGAAGTCATCGAAGGATAGGAGGTGCCGTCTAGACCGCTCAGAAAAGCAGGGAAACGCGTCCGGGGCGGCCCGCCGTTATATGTAATTCGAACATTGACACCGACCTGATTCCGGTCGGTCTGAACCGAGATCACATAAGGCTGAACAACGAACTGCGTGGGCTGGCTTGCCGAAGCCGTGGCGATCGTAAAGAAATAAACGCCGGGCGTGGTCGGATCGCCTGCCAAAGACGTCACCGCACCGTTGGTGGTCAGGTCGATCCCGGGCGGCAGGGTCCCGCCGGTCAGAAATGTGAAGCCCGTGTTTGCGCCGGTGAGTTGATAACTGTACGGAATGCCGGGCTGGGCATTCGGCAGAAACGCCGGCGTCTCGGCATTGATCGTATATGCACCGATCTCGACCGAATCGTCAAATCCCTGTCCGCGCTGATCGATCACGATCGGCGTCGCCGGATTGTTCGTTCCGCACGAAAGGTCGATGACACATGGGTTGCCCGCACCGATCGCGGGCGAACCGGCAAGCAGCGCATGGGTCCGGCCAAGTCCGCCGTTAGAACCGAGCGGCCCAACGAGCGGATTCTGATTCTGCAGATCGGACATTACCCATCCCGTGCTGGTCCCGACGTTGCCGATGAGATTATTGCCCTGTGATGCGAGGCCGCCGGCTGAATTCGTGACATCCGGCGATGTCGCAATACCGTTATTGCCGGCAATTATCGAGTTTCGGATAAAGAAATTCACATTGGTCGATCCTCGATGGAGCCCACCTCCCTGAGTGGTCGCCGTGTTCCCGACCATCGTCACGTTGTTGATGTTTATGAGAGTACCGTTGACCGACAGGCCGCCTCCGGCACCGCCGGGCGAATTGTTGCCGCTGAACGTCGAGGTCGAAATATTGGCGGTCCCATTGACCTGCATTGCGCCGCCGCCGGTCGCACCGCTGCTTGTATTCCCGACGAAACTCGAATTCGAAACGTTAAGCACGCTTGTCGCAAAGTTCTGGATCGCTCCGGCAGATGAGCCTGCGGTATTATTGAAGAAATGACAGTTGACGACATTCAGGATACTTCCGGCTCCGGAATTGCGGATCGCTCCGGCCGTCCCTGTCGTGACGTTATTCGCAAAAACCGAATTGAATACTGAAACGGTTCCGGCGTTGTTCATCAGGGCACCGCCCGAATTACTGTTTGTTGCCCCGACGCCATTCCCGCGGGTGAACGTGAGCCCGCTGATCGTGAGTACCGATGCCGCGCTGTTCGAGATCATCCTGCTCGTACTATTTCCATCAAGTGTGAGTTTTATCGCTCCCGGCCCGATTATCCGAAGCCCTCCGCTGTTGACGACAATTATCTCGCCAAGAGCGAAAGTGATCGTTTGCGGGCCGGCGAATACACTCGCGTCGAACACGATAGTGTCCGCTTCAGGCGACGAATTCGCGGCAGCGACCGCCTCGCGCAGCGAGCAGTCTTCGTTACAAGCACCATCGTTGGTGTCAGCCGTCTTGTTTACGGTAAAGGTCGCTGCACTGGCAGCAGCGGCAAAGATCGAAACAACTGCAAAGAAACGAATACAAACCGATGAAATTCTCGACATTGAAGATCCTCCTGAATGCGGGCCTGAAAAGGGAACCTACATTTGACCGGCGACCGTCATGAGCGGACACACGCCGACCTACTGCAGGCGTTAGAAACAACAATTTCTGATTTGGAAGATATTACGCCGTAATGGCGAAAAAGGCAAGATTCTTGGCCGAGGGTGCCCGACGGCAGCTATCTCAGCACGTACATCGAGATCGCAGCAAAATGCAGGATACTGCCCGCGAGTACGAAGACGTGGAAGATCGCGTGATGATGCTTTATGCTTTTCCAGCCAAAAAAGATAACGCCAAGCGAATAGCTGACGCCGCCGGCAACCACGAGCACAAGGGCTTCGAGCCCGAGTGCGGAGTATAACGGCTGTATCGCCAGTACACCGATCCAGCCCATGATCAGGTACGATGCCACGCCGACCAAATTGAAGCGGCCCCAAAACATGACCTTCATCGAGATGCCGAAAAGAGCAAAGGCCCAAACGAATGCAAGCATTCCCATTCCGAACGAACCGCCAAGCACGATCATCAGAAACGGCGTATAACTTCCTGCAATGAGCAAATAAATGCAGCAGTGATCGATCAGCTGAAGGCGGTGTTTCAATTCGGGCGAGGTCGTCGCATGATATATGGTCGACGCCGCATAAAGGATAACTAGCGATGCTCCGTAAACCACACTAGCTGCTATATGCCAACCATCACCTTTGACGATCGCAAGCGAGACGAGAAATAAGAAGCCAGCAACGCTCAAGATCAGCCCAAAGCCATGGGTGAGGGAATTGGCTACCTCTTCGACGGTCATTTTTTCGAGCTGTTTGGCTATCATGATCAAATAACTGCGGTCGCGAATTCACTATCGGATGTCGCCCGCTCGCGCCTCGCGACGCCTGTTTCGTATGCGGCCGCTTCCACCGCAGACGCGACCGCTTCGCCGACCCGGCGGTCGAAGACCGACGGAATGATGTAGTCGGGGTGAAGCTCCTCGGGGCCGATAATGCCAGCTATCGCGTTGGCAGCCGCGAGTTTCATAGCTTCGTTAATTCGCGACGCGCGGCAGTTCAAGGCCCCGCGAAAGATTCCCGGAAAGCAGAGAACGTTATTTATCTGGTTGGGATAATCAGATCTTCCGGTCGCCATGACGGCGACGTGGCCGGCGGCATCCTCAGGCATTATTTCCGGTGTCGGGTTTGCCATTGCGAACACGATCGGGTCATTTGCCATTTTGGCCAGGTCGTTCTCGTCAATAACACCGGGCGCCGACAGGCCAAAAAAGACGTCGGCGTCCTTGATGACGTCGTGGATCGTACCATGTTCACCTTTCGGATTGGTGTTACGGGCGTACCAATCTTTCACCCAGTTCATATTCTCCTTGCGGCCTTTGTATATCGCTCCGGTCGTATCACACCCGATTATGTTGGTAACGCCGGCGGCCATCACGATCTTCGAGCATGCTACCCCAGCAGCTCCGATGCCGTTGACCACCAACTTGATGTCTTTCATTTCCTTGCCGGTGATCTTGAGGGCATTGATCAGGGCCGCAAGAACGACGACGGCCGTTCCGTGCTGGTCATCGTGAAATACCGGAATATCAAGTTCTTCTTTGAGCCGCTGTTCGATCTCAAAGCACCGCGGAGCCGAGATATCTTCCAGATTGATCCCGCCGAATCCGACAGCAATGTTCTTTATCGTCTGGACTATTTCGTGCGGGTCTTTCGTGTTAAGGCAGATCGGGAAAGCATCAACTCCGCCAAATTCCTTGAAGAGCTGACACTTGCCCTCCATCACGGGCATCGCCGCCGCGGGCCCGATGTCGCCAAGCCCGAGTACGGCGGTACCGTCTGATACGACCGCGACCGTATTCTTTTTGATCGTCAGATTAAATACCTTTTCCGGGTCCTCATGGATCGCTTCGCAAACTCGCGCGACACCCGGCGTGTATGCCATAGAGAGGTCGGACCTTGTTTTGAGCGGAGCTTTCGAGACCATTTCGATCTTGCCGCCGAGGTGCATCAGAAAGGTCCGGTCGCTGACGTTTATCACTTCGACACCATCGATCGCCCCGACCGCGGCAATGATCTCTTTGTCGTGAGATTCGCTCGCGGCATTGACCGTAATGTCCCGGATCAAAAAGTCCTTGCCGGCGCTAACGATATCGATACCCTCGATGTCGCCGCCGGCACGTCCGATCGCAGTAGTTATTTCACCTAGTTTTCCCGGCTTGTTATGGATCCGAACGCGCAGCGTCATGCTGTAACTTGCATTCGGAGTTTGAATATTTGACATCTCTAAGAAAATCTATCGCGAATGGCCGCAGGTTAGCAACGCATAGAAACCAAAAAACCAACTAATTCTGCAAACTGATACGATCTAAAGATTGACATGCGTGCAAACGCCGTCACGACATTTGGTATAATGTCCGAGCGGAGGTTTTTGTTATCAGCAACGTCACCGGCTTTACCAAGGGCCTTAAGCACAACCAGATCAAGCGGATCGAACGACTTGCAACGCGCCGCGTACCTGCCGCCGATATCGTCTCTCAGGAATTAGCCCGCCAGATGTGCGAGATCTCGCATGAAACAGGCCGACAGATCGGCGTATTGCTTAATCGAAAAGGGCAGGTCGAATACGTCATGGTCGGCAACGCCAAGAGCATCGAATTGCCCGACTTCGGACGCTCGCGTGTTTCGACCGATCGTTTTCGCGGCCTGCGTTGTGTTCACACCCACCTGCAGAACGAAAAGCTCACTCAGGACGATCTCACTGACCTCGCACTGCTCCGGCTCGATCTAATGTCGATCGTCCAGGTCGACCGGAATACCGGGCTGCCCGGACTCGTCCATTCGGCGCATCTCGTCCCGATCAGCGGGAAAGAATCGGCAAAACAGGCCATCGATCGCAAAGAGGCGAGAGATCCGGCTAATGGTTCGTCCGGCAATTTAGAAATATTCGAGGAAGGCGATCCGGACCCAGAGAATCTTCCTTTCGCCTATCTCGAGGCCGCCCTCCCTTCGCAGCTTGATGTCGATTTCATAGCGCTGATCACTTCGCTCGAAAGCGAAATGGCACGCGTGAGACAGACCGCAAGCAAGCGGCAGACCGGCCGCGACCGCGTCATCCTCGTCGGGGTTACGACAGGGTTTATCGATGATGCCGAAGAATCGATGGCCGAGCTTGCCGAACTTGCGACGTCAGCTGATGTTCTCGTCCTCGATACGATAATCCAGCGGCGACCGCAGATAGATCCGAAAACGCTGCTTGGCCGAGGTAAACTCGAAGAGCTGCTTGTCCGTTCGATGAGGCTCGGTGCCGACCTTATCGTTTTTGACACCGAGCTTTCGCCGACGCAGGTCCGCGTCCTTTCTGAAGCGACCGACCTAAAGGTCATTGACCGTCCGCAGCTGATACTCGACATCTTTGCCCAGCGAGCACAGAGCCGGGAAGGCAAATTGCAGGTCGAACTCGCCCAGCTCAAATACCTGTTGCCGCGACTCGTGATGGGCCAAAATTCGGCATTCTCGAGGTTGGCCGGCGGGATCGGCGGACGCGGGCCGGGCGAGACAAAGCTTGAGACCGACCGCCGCCGCGTACGCGACCGAATTGCCCAACTCGAGCGCCTGGTCGACAGCCTTGGCCGCCAAAGGCAAGAGCGTCGCAAACGGCGTGTCCAGAAAAAGCTGCCTATCGTTTCGCTTGTCGGTTACACGAACGCTGGCAAATCGACGCTTCTGAATTCGTTGACCCAATCTGACGTTTACGCAGAGCAAAAGATGTTCGCAACGCTCGACCCGACGTCGCGAAGGCTGCGGCTGCCGTTCGACCAGGAGGTCATTATCAATGACACGGTCGGGTTCATCCGCGATCTTCCTGACGATCTGGTAGCAGCTTTTCGTGCAACCCTCGAGGAGATAGCCGACAGCGATATGCTCGTTCATGTCGTCGACGCATCAAATCCGCGTGTGATGCAGCAGATCGAATCCGTCCGAAAGATACTGGCCGATCTCGAACTTACGTCGATCCCGGAATTCGTTGTGCTGAACAAGGCCGACCTTGTCACTGCCGATGCTCTGGACACACTTCGAAGGAACATACAGCTTGACAAGGGCGTTGAATGCGTGGCAATTTCAGCTATCCGTAAGGATTCGCTCGCTCCGTTGACCGAGCGGATCGGCAGCCGGATCGTCGAACACGTAACCGGCGAAGCCGACGCCATTGCCGTATGAATGAAAGTTAAGTGCCCGATCCGATACTTCGTAGAGATCGCTGAGACCGAAAATTGAGTAACAGGATCCAGGAAATACAGTCGCCGATGCAGAAATGGCGAAAGAAGGCCGCGGACGTTTTCAAGCGTCCATTGGCAAAGCTTTCGTCAGACCAGGTCTTCTGGATAGGATTTGCCTTTGTTTCGGTCGCGACGACTTTGCTGATCGCAAATCCATTTTGGCGATCTTCGGCCGAAGAAACCTACCGCGAAGGCGAGATCGCCCGAGAGGCGATATTCTCGCCGGCGGATATAAGTATCGTCGACGAAGAAGCAACCGAGCGGGACATTCAGAGCGCTCAGGAAACGATCAAGCCGATTTTCGTTTTTGAGCCGCGCCGCGCTGACGAAGCGGTCCAGAGCTTTCGTTCAGCGTGGGAAGAGCTTCAGCGAAAGACCGAGACTCCTCAAACTGGGAGATCGAACTCGAACGCAGCGGCGGATACCGAATGGACCGGTGCGGGCGGTCGCGAACTCGGCCGTATATTTACCGCAAGGCGATTCAGCGCGAACGAGCTTGAGGCCGTGACACGGATCCTGCGTGAGAATGCAAGCGGCGAGATCTACGGCGACCAGGACCGTCAGTTCCTCGAGGAAGAGGTACACATTCGCGATCGCCAAAAGCCCACGGACCTCCGTCAGGCGATGCGTCCGGCGATGACGATGACCTCGCTGACCGATGCAAGGGCAAAACTGAAAGAATCTCTTTCACAGATCGTCAGCCTTTCGCCAAAAGAGTCAGAGGCGTTTTATGCCGCCCTTTCTCCCCTCATCCAGCCAAGCATCATTTACGATGGAGCCGCGACCGACGCTCTTAAGCTTGCTGCGGTACAAAGTGTCGAACCGCGAACGATAACGCTCAAACGCGGGCAGCAAATAGTCGATACCGGCCAGGTCATTACGTCGACAATGATCTCGCAGATCTCGGCTGTCAATAGGTACAGCTCGTCGACGAGGCGCGTCAACCGGTTTCTCGGTCTTGTCGTGATTATCGCGATCTTGTTTTGGATCGCATGGAAATTCATCGAACATCGCGGCATCGTTCCCCGATTGGCGTTGTCGGAGCAAAAGACCTTCGCCCTTTTTTGTTCGATCGTCTTCGTACACACTTTTTTGATGGCGATCTTTTTCAGGCTCGCCGAGTTTACGGCTTCGCAAAACGTCAGGCCGCCGATGAACGACCCGAATCTTTGGTCGTACGCTATACCATTCGCTTTCGGCAGTCTCGTAATGACGCTTCTCGCCGACCGCCGTACGGCCCTTTTCACCGGCATTTTCTGCGCAATTTTCGCTGGCCTCATGGCTCCGCGGGGGTTGGAGTTTGCGATCTATGCGATCATCGCCTCGTCGGTCGCTGCGTATGGCATCGGACGCTACCGGTCGCGCCAAACCGTTACGTTTGCCGGCGTGCTGGTCGGCCTTGCGAGCGCAGGCGTTGCGATCGCCTTGATCGCATTCACTCAACAGCCATTCATCCTGAACACGATCTTGCTTGCGATCGCCTGCGGGCTGGCGAGCGGCGTGATCACGGCCGCGTTCACGGCGGTCTTCCTGCCGATGTTCGAGACGTTGTTCGGTGTCCTCACGGACGTTAAGCTCCTCGAGCTTTCAAATGCAGATCTGCCGGTTCTGGGACAGCTCGCCTTGCGTGCTCCCGGCACAAACCAGCATTCGCATGCCGTCGGACAATTGGCCGAGGAAGCGTGTCGGGTCGTTGGCGGCAATGCCCTGCTTACGCGTATCGGGGCTCTGTATCACGACATCGGCAAATCGGCCGCGCCGGAACATTTCGTCGAAAATCAGCTTTCAAAAAATCCGCATGACCGGCTTAAGCCTGCCCAAAGCGCAAAGATCATCATTAGTCATGTGACCTATGGCATAAAGCTCGCAAAGGAAATGGGTTTGCCTCAAAGGATAATCGACTTTATCCCGCAACATCACGGCACGCGAACGCTGCATTATTTTCTGAAAAAAGCACAAGCCGAAGCGCGAAGTGAGGATGAGATATCAGAAAACGATTTTCGATATCCAGGGCCGAAGCCGCAATTTCGCGAGGCCGCGATAATGATGATCGCCGACAGCTGTGAAGCGGCTGCGAGATCACTCGCCGAACCTAATCCTGAGAACATACGTTTCATCGTCACCAAGATAATCGATGCGATCTTAAGCGACGATCAGCTCGACGAATGCGATCTGACGCTTCGCGAATTGACGCAGATCCGCGAAGCGATGATCCGCTCGCTCGTAGCGATCTATCATTCAAGGGTCGACTATCCCGGATACGTTCCGCCAACGACCGGCCAGTTCAAGGTCGTGCCAGACGTCGAAAAGATCGGCGACCGCGGGATGAAATACTCAGATCCCGCCGAGATCCCGATCAGCAAGGGCGGCGAGATCGAAGACGAGGCGATCGACCGCTCGCAGCAGCCGGAAAAGGCCGCCAACACGGCGAAGTAATACCCGTTGAAAGCGAACCCCGTTTTACTGATCACCGGATGTCTGTGACCTAAGATAATTTGATCTGCGAGGATAAGGGAATGTCGAATCGATACCGTTACTTCTTTTGGGCCGCGATCGTATTACAGTTCGCCACTGCCGTCTTCCATACGATCGGAATGATAGCACCGGTCGTTCCCGCAAACGAGACCGAACGCCAGCTGCTGGAACTGATGGACACCTATAAGCTGGACGCGGGTGCCGGCTTTAGGCCAACAATGTCAGGTTTGTTCTTTGCGCTGAGTTCGTGTTTTTCACTGCTCTGCGGATTCGCCGGTGTCGTGAATACGATCATCTTGAAGGGCGATCACGAACGCAGAATGACCGCAAAACTGCTGCTCGCAAATGTGGTCTTTTTTGGGATCTTATTCGTAATGATGTCGATGTTCACTTTCCTGCCGCCGATCGTAATGTCCGGCGCCACCTTTCTGTCGCTTCTGATCTCTTTGATCTTGTTCAAGTCGTCTTCCGCACGAGCGTGACGACGCGAGGCTATTTCACGCGAAATCGTAACGACCGTCGAACAAAAAAGACCGCCGCCACGATCTCACGTGGCGACGGTCTTTTGAGTGTCACAATAAAAAAATTAGGTGTTTATCAATTCTTTAAGCTCTTTTCCGGGTTTGAAATACGCGACGCGCTTCGCCGGGATATCGACAGCCGCTCCCGTCTTCGGGTTTCGCCCCTTTCGCGAATTCCTTTCGCGAACCCTGAAGCTGCCGAATCCGCGAAGCTCGATCTTCTCACCGGCATTCAGCGAATCGATTATGCTGTCGAGAACGATCTCAACCAGCTGCTCGGCATCCTTTTTGGTCATGTCAGCTTCGACTGCGACTTTTTCAACGAGGTCTGCTTTTGTCATCTGTATCGTCTCTCCCCGACCAATAATCTCCCAGCCTGATCTTAAGCAGATTTCTGCTCTGTTTCAACATCCGCCGTTTCTTCAGGGGCAGTCTCAGCTACGGCTTCACCGGTGGATTCTGCGGCCGGAGCCTCGTCCGCTGCGGTCTCGGCTGCCGGAGCCTCCTCCGACGCTGCTGCCTCGGTCGTAACGGGCTCATCGGCCTGCGGCTCGGTGACTTCAGCCGGAATTTCGGAAGGCGTTTCTTCAGCGACCACCGGAGCATCTTCGACGGCCGTTTCGGCAACTGCCGCCTGTTCTGCGTCGCCGATCGCATCGGCTTCAGTTGTTTCGCCCGCTTCCGCAGCTTCTTTCTTCGCCCTTCGCTTGTCCTTCTTTGATTCTTCTTTCGGCTGCTCCTCGGCAGTTTCAGCCGGAGCACCGAATTTCAGATTTGCGAGTTCGCCAAGCGATGCCATTCCGCCTTTTGCCGCGCTTGTGTATTGGCGGGTATCGACGATCGGTTCGTCGTCCTTTCCGACGGCTCGGAACGAAAGACCGATCTTCTGATCGTCGTTCTCGATACGCAGGATCTTGAAGTCCATTTCCTGGCCAAGCTGGACGATGTCCTCGGGACGCTCGACGCGTTCCTCGGCAAGCTCTGAAATATGACAGAGGCCTTCAAGGCCTTCGCCAAGTTCTACAAATACGCCAAAGCTGGTGAACCTTGAGACCTTGCCGCGAACGGTATCGCCGGGCCGATGGGTTGCAACAAAGCCTTCCCACGCACTCGGTGTCAGGTCCTTCATCGAAAGCGAAAGCCGCTGTCCGGCAGTGTCGATATGGGTGATGATCGCGTCGACTTCCTGGTCCTTCTTAAGCAATTCCTTGGGATGCTTGAGTTTCTTCGCCCAGGTTATGTCAGAGACGTGCACGAGGCCGTCGATCCCATCCTCGATCTCGACAAACGCACCGAAATCGGTGATGTTGCGAACCTTACCGTGGATCTTTGATCCGACCGGATAACGCTCTGCAACCGTGTCCCACGGATTTTCCTGCAGCTGCTTCATCCCGAGGCTGATGCGTTTCTCTTCGGTGTCGACACCGAGAACTTGCACCTCGACCTCATCGCCACGGTGGTAAAGCCGCTTCGGGCTTGCTGACCGCTTTGACCACGATATCTCGGAGACGTGGACCAGGCCTTCGACGCCCGGCTCCAGTTCGACAAAGATGCCGTACTCAGTGACCGATGAGACCCTGCCCTTGATCCGCGAATTGACCGAGTAAACCTCGACCACCGTCGACCACGGATCGGGCAGCAACTGTTTATAGCCAAGGGATATCTTTTCTTTTTCGCGGTCGAGCTTCAAGACCTTGACCTGTATGTGGTCGCCCGGCTTGAACACATCGCTTGGATTCTGGATGCGTCCCCAAGACATATCGGTGACGTGAAGCAATCCGTCGATCCCGCCAATGTCAACGAAAGCGCCGTATTCAGTGAGGTTTTTGATGGTTCCTTCGACAACGTATCCAACGTCGATCTTATTCAGCGTTTCGGCCTTCTGTTCATTGATCACGAGATCGGTGATCACTTTGCGCGAGAGGACGATGTTGTTTCGCCTGCGGCTGAACTTGATTATCTTGGTCTCGATGTCCTGGCCGATGTAGGAATCCAGGCTGCGGATCGGACGCGAATCGATCTGCGAGCCGGGTAGAAATGCTTCAATTCCGTTCAGGTCGACACGGAGGCCGCCTTTTGTTTTATCGATGATCCGTCCGGTAACGGTCGCCTCGTTGTTAAAGGCCTCTTCGATGTCGTTCCAGATCTTTCGGCTGACCGCATCGGAACGCGATAGGATCGGCGGTGCATCGCCCGAATGGATGCTCTTGATGATCGCCTCGATATTATCGCCGACGCTTACAACGCCTTCGACACCGCCGGGAAATTCCTCTGCCGGAATGATACCTTCGCTTTTGTATCCGAAATCAACGAGTACGCCGCGGTCGGAAACGCCGACCACCTTGCCCTCGACCATCTCACCAGCGTGATAAACGGTCTGTTCCTGTTCGAACTGTTCGAGGATCGCACCAAAGTCGATCTCGCCGGCATTCTGCTGCTCGTCGCTCGCTTCCTCCGCGGCCTGAATCGGAGCCGTGATCGCCGCGTCCGGTTTTTCTGTTACTTCTGCAGCCGAAGATTCGCCGGTTTTCGTTTCTTCGGTCTGGTTGTTTGCCTCTGTTGCCATTTAATGTGCGTCGTCTTCCTTACTTAGTTTTCGCGTCAAATACCGAAACGATCGGATCCAAAATTGAGATTCGATCTCGAAGCGTTAAGGGTTTTTCAGCCGGAAAGGGTGTCAGGGAGGTTAGTTTAAGCCGCAACGGGAAGTTCCTGAAGCAACCGTAAGTTACCTCAACCAAAGTTATAGCTCGTCGCTGTAATAATGAACCTGTTCACTTGACCGGATAAAACTAAAATTTACACGTCGAAGTGCTTTTATGTCAAGACTTCGACGCCGAAAATGGGCATCGCCGCGGGCGTGACGCAAGCCGCTGATGGTCATCGTCAGGCAATATAAGCGTGCATTATGGCGAACCAAAGGCACGACCGTTTGAACTGAATTCGGACAAGTGTGCAGCTGCGGCCAGTCTTCGCCGGCGCATTTAGAGCCTCGCAAGGAAACTCCCGGCGAGGCTCGGATCGCACTCTGGTTCGAAGCTAACTCCTTGTAATTAGGCTGCTTATGTTGCCAACGCCGCTGATCTTTTCCATCTCTTCTTTGGCAAGGGTCGAGGTATTTTGGATGCCCGCAAGGCGAAGCCGGAACTCGTCCGGGTTGGTCGAACCCCGAAGAGCCTCTTCGAGCCCGATAAGCCCGGATGAATAAAGGTAAAACAGCGATTGGTCAAATGTCTGCATTCCGTACTGCGACGTGCCCGCCGCGATCGCATCGCGTATCGACGAGGTCTTTTCTTCGTTAAGGATGTAGTCGCGTATAAGCGGTGTCGAAATCAGGACCTCGACCGCCGGGACGCGTGAACGGCCGTCGGCGGCCTTCATCAGTCGCTGAGAAATTACGGCCTTGAGCAATCCGGCAAGCTGTATCCTGATCGCCTTTTGCTGGTAGGGCGGAAAGGCCGAAATGATGCGCGTCAGCGTTTCTTGTGCGTCAAGCGTATGAAGCGTCGAAAGGACCAAATGTCCGGTCTCTGCGGCAACCAACGCGGTCTCTATCGTCTCTAGATCGCGCATTTCGCCGACGAGGATCACGTCCGGATCCTGACGGAGAGAACCGCGAAGAGCTTCGGCAAACGAACGCGTATCGACATCCACTTCGCGTTGTGTGATGAACGATTCTTTGTCCTTGTGAAGAAATTCGATCGGGTCTTCGATCGTGACTATGTGGCAGTTCCGCTTGGTGTTTATATGGTCGACGATCGCCGAAAGAGTTGTTGATTTACCCGAGCCGGTAGTTCCGGTCACGAGGATGAGGCCGCGCATCTCTTCGGATATCGAGGCCAGGATCGGCGGCAGGCCGAGTTCGGAAAACGTTTTGATGTGGTCTGAAATTACACGGGCAACGATGCCGATCGAATTGCGTTGCTGAAAGATATTCACGCGAAAACGCCCAAGGCCCGATACGCCGTAACCGATATCTACCTCAAAAACGTCCTTAAAATGCTGTTTCTGGCGGTTCGACATCATCGAGAATGCCATCTCGAGCGTCTCGTCCTGGTTCATCTTCGAAACACCTTCGAGCGGCCGAAGTTCGCCGTTGATGCGGATCACGGGTGTCGAGCCGGCACGTAGATGCAGATCCGATGCACCGAAGCTCATCGCCATGCGCAGAAGATCGTCTATTCTATTCAGCATAAAAGGGAAAGGTATCGGACAATGGCCGGGAATAGCTCGGGGGCTGCCGGGATTGACGCAGGACGGTTTGGTGATCTGGTAAGACTTGGGCCGCGGACGCAAAAACCGTCAAAACAAGTTTAACGTTTTTGTACAATGACCGTCAACAAAAATCCGATGTTCGTCGCAGTGAGCTTCCCGGCCGAGTAAACAAAGACCGTCACCTCGGTCAGAACCCCGCCCACGTAGCGGCGCTTCTTGACGCGTTTGCCCTCGCCGTCGTAGAAATACTCGCCGATCAGCTCATTGCTCGGCCCGCGGACCTCCGCCTGCTTGTTGTCGCCATTGAAGACAAAGCTCCGCCCCGAATCGGCGGGGTCCGTGACCAGATTGCCGTTCTTGTCAAAGGCGTAGCCCTGCCCGGCTGTAAAGCGGTTCGTGTTCGCGTCGATCGCCGGGTGGGAAAGGTTCGTCTGAGCGATCTGCGACGCATCGATAAGCTTGCCGTTGGATCATTCTCGGTCAGATCTGGTGTAACTCTTGTTCGTCAAGTCCTTCTATCCAGTCAAATTCAAGAGCATCGTCCTTTTCGATCCAAAGTACATCCTCGTCAACTCCCTTATATGCCTGGTAACACGGAGCAAGCGAGGCTAACAATTCTACTTTCTTTCTGGAACTCAATGTGGAATCGGCGGTTATTGGAACATATGATTCCGGTTGCAAGCTCATAGCCGGAAACAGAAAAACCGGCTGTTCGTACTCTCTCCAAATCTGACGAATCGTGTTCAAGAGTTCGGGGTTTGAGTCTCGGATGTTGTAATAGAAGAACAATCGAAAGTGATCGTCCGAATGTTGATAATTCGATACTAACCTCACAAGGCTGACCATAGAGGAGATGGTCAGCGGAGTATCGGCATAGGGGCGTTGTGCAAAGACCAAGACGCTCTTGCTCTGTCCCAGAAGTCCGTCGATAAGAGCTAATAGGCGCTCCACACCCGCATAGTCATTACCCACACCGGAAATAGAACAGTTATTTTTGTCATAGAAACTAAGCTCCTTCATAATATTCGAAATGGCGGATACCATGCCCGCTGTTGTTTCGTGCCCTCGATCTTTTCTGGGCGAGGATCATTCCGATTTGTACGTAATGTCCCCCACAAAAAGTAAGGAGCTAAGTGTCGCCTTAAGAGCGCTTGAAAGCTCGTCGATCGTGTTGGCATGGTAATGTGCTGTCTGTCGTATAATTGAGGAAGAATCCGCGTTCAGCGAGACCGTGCCTTCGATTTCCCACTGCTCTTTCCGTTGCCCGATATCAATCCACCAACAAATTGAACTGCCATTGTCCAGTTTGGCCTCAACAAACTGCTCGTAAATCGTATTGCCATCGTAAATGCGACAATCGATTCCCTTGATAACGTCTGAAACCAGTTGCTCCTTCGAGAGCTGTTTTGCAAACGCAACCAAACTTTCGCTCGATCTCGCGAGTTCGTTTAGGAACCGTGTTGAAATTTGAAACTCGTTCATATTAATTACATTTTCCTCTCACACACACGCTACTTTTGAGCTGACTCGGGCTAACGTTCCAAACCGATACGTGCCCCGGTGGAGTGTTGTCCAAGATAACACTTCCACTTGGCAGGTCGCTTGTGCGAACACCAAAGTAGGGCTTTCCGACTTCAAAAACCGGCCGTTGACCCGGCAGAAGTGGAAATGGATTGGAAAGACTTTCGCGGAATGACAGTCTGCCAGCATCTGACGGACGCGGCGTCAAATTCCCAGGACTTGGAGTGCCTCCGCGATATACTATCTCGGGTAAGGAGCTTGTTTGTGGACTAAACCTAGCTCCGACGGAAGTCGCCAATTTGCCAGTTGCTGCAAAAATTCCAAAGTCAACCGACCTTGCTCCCACAAACGCTCCTATCGATTCCGAACCGGGCCGCGGAGTCTCGTAATTGAAGAATGGCTGTACACCGAACCGCGTGTTTAACGAATCGGTAACGAACCAGTTCACAACCGGCGGAGCGAAGTTCCAGTTCGGCACGTCGACCCAACTCTTCGCTTGATTTCTTACGCCGATCGGAACCCCGGTGCTGAAGCGCTGGGCCTCGAAGACGCTTTGATTGTCTCGCAATGGGTTCCTCAGTCCGGCACATTGGGGATTAGCGAAGCAGGCTCCCCCAGGTATTGCGGACGCTGCCATCGTCGAAAACTGCTCTTGGGTCAACACGCTGTCCCTGTATCGGTCAAGATATACGGTCCCCAACGCCTGGCCGTCTCCGGTAACCCATTCGTTGATCGGCAGGAACACATTATCGCCAAAATTGACCGCCCTCCAGTTTCCCCCGGGGTCCTTATCAAACCATTGATAAGTGAAGCGGACACTGTCCTTTATCGGTTGTCGATACCAGTCCAAACCAGACGGGTCGGTTATCATTACGGGATTGTTACCAACATAGATAAAGCGATTAAACGTTTGTGGGTTTGACGACTTTCCACTTGCAAGAAGTGGATCCAAGGCTGTGAATCTTCCGAAGCGGTTCTCGTACATCCTCGCTTCGGCGAAGTCGAGGCCGGTTTCTTTGTCTTTCTGGTAGCCGGTGAATTTTTGGCGGATGTCGTCCTGGTTGGAGGAGTATTTCAGGCCAGTGTCGCCTGTCCGGCCGCCGACTCCGGCGTAGAGTTCTTCGCCGAAGGGCATGAAGTCTCGGCGGGAGCTTACTTGGCCGAGTTCGTTTGTTATGACTCGTGGACTTCCGAGATGATCTGCGGTTGTGTAGCTGACCGAAGGCGTCTGTGAGATCGCCGTTGAGTATTCAGCAATAAGCTGTCCGGCGGCATAGACGAACACGGTGGTTTCGGTATCGGTGACTTTCTTTACCCTGCGGCCTTCGCCGTCATAGGCAAACTCAAACTCGATTTCGTTTTTCAGAACGGTTCTTAAAAAGACTAGCTAACTCATGAATCAGTAAGCTAACTACTAATAAGAAACTGACACCATCAATCACATGGACAGTATTCTCAACGTTTGTCCAGAACGATAGCTCACTGTTCGATATCAAGAGTTCTAGCCAACGAAGATAGATATACAAAGCTAATAGCAAGAACAAAAGACGAATCGCACGAGACAAGGACTCTCTTTGAAGCTGCACCCCAAGAAGAAAAAAAAGGAAGCAAGCTGCCACGAGAATTGATTCTGTCTGGAAGTTACCGACGTCGCCATAGATCTTATACTGAATGCAATCTCGACACAGGTTTTCGGCAAAATCAAAGCCTTTTTGATAACCAGAACGTTCACCTGCTAAGTACATATTAACTATGCAGCCCATGATCGCGGTTATCGTTTTATACCTAGTGAAATTCATTGTTTACCATTTATCGATTCGACATTTTGCTAGAATTGCATAGTACGCTGGGTGCCCGCTCAAGTCATGCCCACCAAGCCAGCTAGGGTGCTTTTTTTCGCCAACCATATGAATTGATTCATGTACCACTATTTCCTCAATTGAATATCGGCCGAATAAAATCGACGCACCTTCGAACGCTCGATTCTTGAAGAATGTAAACAGCCTTTGTCCCTCAATATCAATAGTGAATGCCTGGTTCTTTAGGTTGTCTACATGACGTTGCGCCGCTTGTCGAACTACCTCCGGAATTCCAATTTCTCGGGATGCGGTCGGATCTAATAATATTCCTGCACCTGCAAGTGTTGATCCTCGTTTCTTTATTACCTCCGCTGGCGTCGTCAGATTGTTATCCTTAAAGGCTTTTTCGCATTCGGGATCAGCTAGAAGCCAAATAAGCGATTGACGTACAGCATCTCTATTCTCCTTTTTCTCAAACAGTCCACCATCTCTGTGACTGACAAATCTGACATACTTTTTAACAATATCAGCGGCATTTAAGAGTATTTGCACCATATCATCTGCTTCATTATCAAAAACGCCTGTTTCTGCAATTGCTCTTGCGGCCTTGACCTCGGCCTTTGTGGGCTTACGAACCCTTTTTAGCGTGGGCTTTGGAACTCTTCCATTACCGAAAATGCCCTGTCTGCGATTCCGTTCTGCTTCGGTCTCCCACGACCACATTCCGCCGCCAGCATATGAACCGCCCATTGGCATATAGCCATCGTAACCATCGGCGAATGCGTTCCAGAACTCGAAACCGTTCTCTGTGACCATCGCTCCGCAGCCTCTGGAAGGGCATTGCGAGACAAGAGAGGCCAGCCCCGGAAACAAGGCTAGAGGGGTCATTGCCCCATCAACCTCGACCATCTCCGTTGCTTCCGGTGATCCAAACTCGGCGTGAAACGGCGGCAGCGGTTCCGGCGGGTCCGGGTACGGACTCTCGCGTCCGACATCAGCACCGGCTGGGTCGAGCGTCGCCCGGTCCTTTACCGCCTGCGGTGGCACAGGATTTTCGATAGCAGAATCCATCTGGGTCAGCTAATTTCGGATAACCAGAGTATCTGGCAAGGAACCAGATCCGTCATATGACAAAGAGGAGTCAGGGTGATCTGGACTAAGTATCGTAGCATGAACTCCCGAACTAGAATGAATTATGCCGATCTTCAGAATATCTAGGACAAACGCGATTGATCTGAATAAAAGGGATTCGCGATCCTTCCGTGCCAGAAAAGTAACATTACCGTTAGAGTCAGTAACTTTGTCCTCTTCTTTACCATCTGTGGCGGATAGATCAAAGGAATAATTATTCCAATGCTGCCTAATCGTTATACCTGGCATCGGAAGGCCTAGCTCATTAACAACTCGAATTTTCCATTCCGGTATCGCAACCGTCTCAAAAGGAATATTAAGAAACAGTAAAATTAAAACAACGACGATGATCTGCGTGATTCTGTGCGTATAGCCCATAGATTCAATCCTCCTCGTCATACCCAATGCTTCGTAGATAATCTTTTGCTTCCTTTCGGGCATTCTTATCACGCACAGCTCGCTTAAATGCCTTATCACCAAAAGTTACCAAGAATGCGGCACGCATGCGGACTATAGATGATTTGGCGTCATTGTCATTCGGCTCATAGTTCTCCTTCCATGCGTGTTTAATTTCATCCCAATGCCAACTAGAGTTATCAATACTTCCATCCTCATTCTTAGGTATCGAGTAAACGGCACCAGGTCCGTGTTCCGGGGACGAGAAATCCTCTAGAGCATGTGAACCATTTCCGAAGATAAACAAAGCCTTTCCCGAAAGACCTCGCAGTCCCGCACTTTCGTATGATAATTGACTCGATTGGGCTTCTGATAATTTCCCACGAATGAAATCATCTGTTTTTTTCATCCCGTCTTCGAACGATACGCCTTCTTGCCGCATTGAGTGTTCATGTGCATTTTCCGGATAGCGTGTGGCAATAAAGTAAGGCGATTTTTCCCTCCGCCAATCTGTACTCTTACTCCCGTCCTTTATGATTTGACGTTCACCCTTGGACAAACCGGCGAATGCACGATCAATCAAGGCATTGTGTACTTTGGTAGGCCATTTTCCATTGTCGTCAAATAACGTCAGCGGGTTGTTATAGCAATAGTTGTATCTATGCCAAGTCTGTGGATTAGCGGCTATAATACTTTTTCGAGAAGGATCAGTCGTTGAGAGGCGGCCTAATTTGCTCGCATACATTCTTGCCTGTGCGAAATCCAGATCGGTTTCTTGGTCTTTTTCGTAGCCCGTGAATTTTTGGCGGATGTCGTCCTGGCTGGAGGAGTATTTGAGGCCGGTGTCGCCCGTGCGGCCGCCGACGCCCGTGTAAAGCTCCTCGCCAAAGGGCATGAAATCCCGCCGGGCCTTCACCTGCCCAAACTGGTCCGTGATCACCCTCGGTGTCCCGAGATGATCGGTCGTCGTGTAGGCGACCGTCGGAGTCTGCGAGGGCTAGTTCGAATACTCCGCAACGAGCTTGCCTGAAGAGTAGACAAAGACGGTTTCTTCAGCGAGTACACCGCCGGCATACCTTTGCTACTTGATCCTTTTACCCTCGCCGTCATAGAAATAGCGTCCAACCACTTCCGAACCGCATTTTACTTCAGTCTGCTCGTTATCGCCGTTGAAAACAAACGTTCGTGCAGATGACGTGATCGAATCGACATCCGTGATGACATTTCCGTTTTTGTCATATAAGAATCCCTAGTTACAGAAGAAGCCGTGGGAGTCATGTTCGAGGTCAATCCAATAGATCCTCAGAGAAGCCTTGGAGCCGCATTCGGCTATGAACTACTGAACCTATGGAGTAAGAACTTGGTTGATTCGTCTGCCTCAAAGAACAAGGTTTTTATGAAATACCTTCCAGGGTCAAGCTTGACTTCTATCCATTCCTCCATGTTGGATCCGTACGCTGACGAGTCGAAGAGCACTAAATGGCCATTGGGAAAATCAACGACGACGTCTGTATTTTCCCAGCCTGTTAAGGATTCAAATGCGTAGAATTCTGTCTCCGTGCTTTTCAAATCATTTGCCCATACACAACGGACGATTGTCCCTTCGGAGGAACTGTTTGAATACCATGTCGTGAAGAGGGGCTCTTGACCGAGAACAATGACAGGCTCCTCATTTGAATAGATGAGTCCAACATAGCCATCCACTAAGCAGGCTCTATCATAATCTGACTGGGCTTTCTGATCGGCGCTCGTTCCGAAAACGCCACACCACGTTTGGGCAGTCGTTTTCGTCATTAGTACTAATGGTCCGCCGGTTGAAGTTATCCAAGTCCAACACTCTGGTTTTTCAACTAAATTCATATTACTGGATCGGCCGATATGGACCGTAAAGAAAAGTTCGAACTTCCCCACCTTGCCTGCGCATACAGCCCAAACATTGAGGAAAGATTTGTTGGGGAGTGCCGGGCTCAACCATCTTCGAAGGTAGTTGGTGATCACCCTCGGCGTGCCCAGATGATCCGTCGTCGTGTAGGCGACGCTCGGCGACTGCGAAAGCTGCGTCGAATACTCCGCGATCAGCTTCCCGGCGGAATAGACGAAGACGGTCGTCTCGGTGTCCGTCTCTTTTTTGACGCGCTTGCCCTCACCGTCTTAACAAAAGGCTAACCACCAGTATCCTTCCGAACGGTCAGTTTCTGAAATATCTTCTTTGTCGCTTCGTTTTTCCCGCGCGCTTAAATAAACGAGGCTAAACGTCTCCGGTAATCAGCGAAAACAACTCATCAAAATCGACATCGTCTTGAATTCTAGATTGATTTACCTGCAACATAAAATAGTGACAGCTTGCCAAACCAAGTCGTCTGAATATATCGGGACTCGATCCGACGTCGCTGAATGCAGCAGCCACAAAGCTTAAGTTTCCCCCTGTGATTGGCTCGTGATCGGCAAAATAGTCCATACTTCCTGTTAGTACAGCGTTTGCGAAATATGCCGGCAACCCAACAAACACGTTGTCGATTCGATAGATTGGGGTCGAAAACGAAGCCCAAACGTCGCTCTTGACCGGCACAGTAACTGTCAAAATATCCGAGGCCATCGTCGTAAAGGTGCTACCTAACAAACCATAGCCTATCCGACCGCCCAGATTAGCTTTGTATTCAATACAGAATGATTGACACCTTAGAAGGGCTCCATTAGTTGAAGGTCGCACTGATACAGAAGTCTTGAGCGTCGTCGGCGATGAAAAACAAGCCTCCGGAAGAGCGTCTTGCCAGATTCTGGCTTCCCGATGCATTCCTAGGTCAAAACTTTTCATAAGCTAAAAACCCTCCCTATCGTTGTATTTGTCGATCCCAGTATTGCATAAAGTTCGGATTGAAGATTCGTGGATTCGCACGAATGACATCTCGATGGTACAACGAGAATGGGTTGGCGTTGTCCCACCTCAAAGCAATTTTATGAGCCTCGTCACTCGTAAACAGGTTTCGCCTAAACAAAGTGGACTCCTTTAACTCGTGCACATAGAAGTTCCTGTCAGCCCCCGTAACTCGGCCACCACTGCTTTTGATAGCATCTTCCAATCTCCTTACCATTCCCGAATTCCCTGCATCGTCACCGAACCGGGCAAGATGATTTTTTACGATGTCCAATCCTTTAGGGGTAACAACTACAGATCGCGTTGAAACAGTACTATCCAATAGTGTTGTAGAAGTTCTTTGTGTTCCGCTTAAGGCACGGCTTCCAATAAATCTGAAGGGATTTCCAAGTAGGGCAACATCGAAGGGTTCAATAGCATTTTGAACCGCTCCCGTGTGTTTAAATTCTGGTCCGGGGATTACGTCAAAACCATTCAACTCGGAGTCAGTTAATCTAGCCATCGATCTTTGTCCGGTCCGAGCATCTAATAGCGGCAAGGGCGTCATCGGACCCATCTCGTTAAACCTTAGAACGTAATATGGAATTCCGCCGACAAGGCCGCCAACATATTCGCCTATCAAATCACCATTTCTATTCCGTTGTGTGACTGGCTCATATCCATCGGGCTGTGAGGCTTCGAATCTATAAGTTTGCACACCGTCTGGGAAAATCGGCTTGTACCATCTTCCATTTGGGACAAGCGGAGTGCCCCCAGAAGGCACGAATGAGACCTGTAATCCATCCGGGTCAACAAGGATGATAGGGTTATTGATGACATAAACGTATCGATTAAAGGTTTGCGGGTTGGCGGCGGAGGCACTCGCCAGGAGCGGGTCGGGCGCAGTGAACCGGCCGTGCTTGTTCTGGTACATCCGGGCTTCCGCGAAGAGATCGTTGAAATGATAGAGCACCCTTTCGATCTACAGCTGCAGTTTCCTCGCCAAATTCCCAGAATTTCATCAGAAGATCGTAGCTCAGCAGGATCGACCCCATTCTTTCGCTCAGGAATTTTCCATTTCTTTTCGGGGCCGACAGAGACGGACTTTGGACTATTGTTCGGTGCGGTAATAGAATCTTAAGTTTTGGGCAACAAAATGGAAAATTCTGTAACGATCAGATCGGTAACCCCGAGTTTTGCGATCGCCGGAGGCGAGATCGAGGTTGCGACCGAAGGCTTTTCCGCGATACACGGCGAATTTGGATGCTATATCGGTGCATTACCGGCCCGCGTCGTCGCGGCATCGTCGCGACGTGTTCTGGCGATCGTACCCGAAGGGGTCGCGGGCGAGGCTGGCGTTGAGCTCGAGAATCGTCAAGGCCGAAGCAATACGGTAACGATCAATGTTGGACGGACGATCGCCGAAGAAATGCATATCGTGGCAAATCCGGCAATAGATCCGCGCGACGGCTCGGTGATCATCACACGCTCGGGCTCGCGCGGGCAAAAGCTCGAACACACGCTCTACCGGATCGAGCCGGACGGTTACGTTGACGAACTGCCCGCCGAAATAATGAACCCGACCGGCATCGCGTTCTCGCCGAATGGCGAAATGTACGTCACGAATCGGGCTGAAGGAACCGTTTGCCGCATCGATCACGGGGAAGGCGTCGCTGTCTACGCCTCGGGGCTTGGCATCGCCACCGGCATCGCATTCGATGCCGAAGGCGTGATGTACGTCGGCGACCGGAGCGGAACGATCTATCGGATACGCGAATTTGGCCGCGTTTCAGAATTTGCAGAGGTCGAACCTTCGGTCGCGGCCTATCATTTGGCATTTGGCCCGGACGGACGGCTTTTCGTTACGGCACCCGGACTCTCGAGCCACGATTGCATATACGCGATCGACGCCGATGGAAAGGTAGAACGGTTCATCCGCGGTTTCGGCAGGCCGCAGGGGTTGGCCTTCGACATCGACGGGAACCTTTATGCGGCGGCTTGTTACAAAGGTCGGCACGGCATCGTCAAGATCGATCCGGCCGGGATCGCTGCCGAAACGGTCGTTGCCGGAAACGCGATGGTCGGGCTTTGTTTCGATCGCGACGGCAATATGATCGTCGCTACGAACGACACGCTTTTTTCTCTCGAGATGGGAATTAACGGAGCTCTGAAAGTTTAGCGAAATGGCAGATCGGATATTGATCCTCGTCGCACTTGCAGCGGTCATCGCATCGTGTGCCGCGCGTTCCGGTCCAGTGGCTGCGAACAACGCCGGAATTCAAGCGACCCCTATTCCCACAGCAGAAAAGAAACCGGATCAGACACTGTCGAAACGATTCGGTTCGATCGCCGAAGAAGCAAAAGGGAAGGTCGGCGTTTACGCCCTTGTGCTTGAGACAGGTGAATTTGCCGTGCTCAACCCGACCGAGCGTTTTGCGATGCAGAGTGTGGTGAAGGTTCCGATCTCGATGGCAGTGATGAAGATGGTCGCGGACGGCAAGCTGACGCTCGACACCAGGATCAAGATCGAAAAAGAGGAATTTGTCCCTGCGGGAATGCATTCACCGATCCGCGACAAGATTCCGAATGGCGGCGAGCTGACGATCGGCGAATTGATCGAATCGGCAGTTTCCGTTAGCGACGGCACGGCGAGCGATGTGCTTCAGCGGGTGGCCGGCGGGGCGAAAGGCGTTCAGGCATTTATTGACCAACTCGGTGTTTCAGGGATGAAAATAAGGCACACGCACAAGGAATTTGCGGCCGATTGGGATCTGCAGTACGAGAATTCAATAACCGCGGAATCTGCCGTACGTTTACTACAGAAACTCTGGGACGAAAAGCCGGCAGCTTCGCCGGGGGACGATCAGAAGGAATTGATCCTCCTGAACCATATGTACCGAACACCGACCGGGCCGAATCGTTTGAAAGGCCTGCTTCCGCCGGGAACGCCCGTGGCTCATAAGACAGGCACCGGCCGCAAGCGGAACGGTATAACGTCAGCGACCAATGACGTCGGCATAATTACGTTGCCGAATGGCGATCATCTTTTCATCGCTGTACTTGTGGGCGATTCGGCAATGGACGAAAAAACACGTGAAGCCGTTATTGCGAAGATCGCCCGGTCCGCCTGGGACACATGGAGCGTCCGAAAGGAAGATCAGCGGGTCCAATTGTAGACATTCCGCTCGAAAAACTCGTTCGAGCCTTCGGTCTTGACTTCCTTCTTTATCGAAAAGGTGCTGCCGGTAAGAGAGTATGTGAAACGGAACATCGCTTTCTTATTGTTGTCCGTGCCTTCCGATTCGGTCACGATAGTCAGGCCATTGGCGTCTCTCAGCCGAGAAATCACCCTTTGGCCGTTGAATGAGGTGCCGTCTGGGGCAATAGTCACGAACGACGAACTATCGGCACGAGGTTCGTTGGGGTACTTGAAATCGAACTTCCAGCCCCGCTCGTTGTCTGGCAGCCGTTCAACTATAAGATCTGACGCGATAGACGTCGTTTTGTTCGAACTGTAATCAAGGTAGCTGAGGCTTCCGGTCCATCGCGGCCCTTCGAGAACCTTAATGTCATTTGCTTCGACCCTTGCGTGCTGTCCGAACGCAACAAGTGCGGACGAAACAATAACGGCGAGCAATAGAACGAACTTCATGATGACGGCTTCGATAGCTGGATAGCACCGGATTCACACAAAGCCGAAAACCCACGCCGCTTCTGAAAAGAGATGAGACGTAGGTCTTCGAATCGGCGCGAATGTTTGGAACTATTCGCTAGTCTTCGTCCTCGTGCGCTCGCACGCGCCCAGCGGCAACAGCTTCGTCGATCACTTTCTGAGCAAGATTTCCGGGAAGCGGATCGTAATGAGAAAACTGCATATGGTACGACCCGCGAGCCTGCGTGACGCTATTGAGCTTCGATTGGTAGTCGAGCATTTCAGATAGCGGCACCTTTGCCTTTATTACCTGCTGTTTGCCCCGCATCTCCATCCCACCGACTCGTCCGCGGCGGCTGTTCAGGTCACCCATTATGTCGCCTGAAACCTCCTGGGGCGTAAAGACCTCGACGTCCATTATCGGTTCGAGGAGCGTCGGCCTGGCCTTTTCCATCGCCGCCCTGAATGCCTTTCGGCCCGCCGCACGGAAAGAATGCTCGTCGGAGTCGACCGTATGATAACTGCCGTCGATGAGCGTGACCTTAAAATCGACCAACGGATAGCCCGCAACGGCTCCGCCGGCGGCGGCTTCGATAATGCCCTTTTCGATCGCCGGCCGGAAGTTTTGCGGAACCGCACCGCCGAAGATCTTATCGACCCATTCAAAACCTCCGCCCCGCTCGAGCGGCTCGAAGATGACCTTACAATCGCCAAACTGGCCGCGGCCGCCAGATTGTTTCTTATGGCGGCCCTGAACCTCGGCCGAGACGGTGATGGTCTCTTTGTATGGAACTTTCGGCGGATGCAGCGCGACCTCGACATGGTAACGATCGGCGAGTTTCTTGACGACCGTCTCGATGTGAAGCTGGCCTGAACCCGAAAGTATGAATTCTTTGGTTTGTGCGTCCCGATCGAAATGCAATGACGGATCTTCTTCAAGGATCTTGTGAAGAGCCGCGGATATCTTGTCTTCGTCTGCCCTGGATTTCGGTTCGATGGCAAAGGCGATAGCGGCCTCGGGGTACTCGACCTTTGGATAGACGATCGGTTTCGACTTTTCGCAAAGCGTGTCACCGGTCTGCGTATCTTTGAGCTTAACGACAGCTATAATGTCGCCCGTCGCCGCCTCCGGCACCTTGTCGAGGACCTTGCCCGAGATAACGTGCAATGCTCCAAGCCTTTCCTGCATGTCTCGGGTCGAATTCAGGACCGTTGCGTCCGAAGCAACTTTGCCGCTGACGACCTTCATCACATTTATTCGGCCCGCGAACGGGTCGGCGATCGTACGAAATACATACGCCGAAAATGGTTCGTCATTGGAGTATTTTCGAGAGACCCGTTCGCCCGTCATATCATTGTCGGCAAATCCATATTCAGCTTCATGCGTAGCAGGATTTGGGGCAAACTCGACAATGTGGTCGAGCAGGATCTGGAGCCCGACAAGGTTTGTCGATGAGACCGCGTAAACAGGGCAAAGTTTGCTTTTCGCGATCGCTTTTGCAAGGTTCGGATAGATATCTTCCTCAGGGAGTGTGCCGTCATTAAAGTACTTTTCCATCAGAGCGTCGTCTGATTCGGCAACCAACTCAATAAGGCGTTCTCGCGTGCGCTCAAAGACGTCGCGGCCGGCCTCAGGAAGCGGTATCTCCTTTGCCACGCCGCGCTCGTCAAATTCGTAGGCCTTTTGATGAACAACGTCGACAACTCCTTTGAAATTTGCTTCGCTGCCGATCGGCAGTGTGAACGGAACTATCGAACGCGCGAAACTGGACGAGGCGGTCTCTAACGCGTGCCCAAAATCGGAGTGCTCTTTATCGAGCTTGTTTATCACCATGAACCGTGGAAGCAGGAACTCATTGGCATACGACCATGTTTTTTCGGTTTGTACCTCGATCCCGTGGACGCCATCGACCACCACCAATGCGCAATCGGCTACACGAAGCGCGGGGCGGGCGTGCGACACGAACGCCGCATAACCAGGCGTGTCGATCAAATTTATCTTTGTGTCCTTATACTCGAGGTGGGCAAAATTGTTGTTGAGCGAGATCTTTCGTTCGATCGAATCATCTTCGTAATCGGTAACAGTAGTGCCTTCGTCTACCTTACCCCATCGAGTAGTGGCTCCGGCGATGTGCAAAAGACTCGAGACGAGCTGGGTTTTACCCGCGTCGCCGTGTCCAATGACAGCCAGGTTCCTGATATTCTCAGTTGCAAATGCTTTCATTTTCGGCAAGATCTCCTAGTAGGTTGGAATTGGTCCCAACGCAATTGACCTGAACTTGGTCATCCGTCTCTGACCTTCGATGACCGAATGACCGTACGCTCGTAGTTTGCACGTGCGAGCGGAATCAGCGCATTGCGTGATGGTAAATCGATAATTTATCCGAGTGGGAGAGATATGGCAAGCAGTCGCCATCCCGACAGTTTGGGAAGATGATACGTCGGCGTGTAGAATCTAGCTTCGCTACGTAAGGTTACGGTGCGACATCAAAGTGGCTCCAGTACAGAAAGATAACAGCAGATCCGGCGGCCCGCGTGCCGCTATTGACCGGGCGTGGCTTCGGCTCGTTCGTGCCTACACGTTCAACACGCCGATCTCGAGGGGCCGCCACCGAGCCTATCTCTTTGCAATGCGGTTCTCTCGACACTTGCCTACCGGCGAGGTCGTTTCCACCCATGACGGCCGAAAGCTCTATGCCGACCTGACGACCGGAATGCAGACGACCGTGTTTTTTCTGGGCGAATACGAAAAGGCGATCACGGAAATTGTGGTTAAGCTTGCGCAGGCAGGTAAATGCCGATCGTTTCTTGATGTCGGGGCGAATTTCGGTTGGTACACTACATTGTTCCAACGATTGACCGCGAATTTAGGCGAAGTGCACTCATTCGAGCCTGTGCCACCGATATTTGCGAATCTGAAAAAGAACTTCGAATTGATGGGAAGCCCGGCGAACGTACACATCAACAATCTTGCCCTTGGCGACGAGAGAAAAGAGATAACGATAAATCTTTTCAGCGGATTGTCGACCGGCCATGCTTCGATATCGAACCATGGCCGCGACGACGCTGTGCCGCATGTGGCACAAATGAACACGTTGGACAATTATCTGGCTGAAAATGCGGTCGGTGAGATCGACTTTGTAAAGGTCGATATCGAGGGTGCCGAGATGTCGTTCCTGAACGGGGCGACGACGCTGTTCAAGCAAAAAGTGCCGCCATTATTCTTAATGGAGATGGCATTGAATCAGACTCGCGATTTTGGATACGAGCCTAACGCGCTGATCGATCGTGTAAATCAAAACGGCGATTATAAGTTCTTTTGGATCGACGAGATCGCCGGGAAACTTGTTCCTTTTGAGCACTTTCCTGATGGCCACATTGGTGCGAACGTGATCTGTATTCCCGACCGAGGCAGGGATAGTGTGATGGATGCGGCGCAGCTGTTACTTCGTTGAATGCTTTCATGACGCGTTCGAGCCTCAACGTGTTAAGATTTAGACGTTATTTATGAGCGATTTTGATCATATGGTCGGTTCTCTGGATCTTGCCCTTTTCGAGAAGATCGAAAGCCAATCGACCGAGGACGATAAGCGTTCGCTTTTGGCAATTCAATCTGCGGTGCGCGAACTCGATCCCGAATACGTTTACCTTGAGATCGGTTCGTATCTCGGCGGCAGTATCCAGCCGTTTTTGCTCGACGATCGCTGCAAAGAGATCATTTCGATAGACAAGCGTCCGACGAAGCAGCCCGACGCGCGCGGCTTCGATTACACGTATTTGAACAATTCGACCGAGCGTATGATGGAGAATCTGCGATCAGTGTCGGGCGAAGGGATCGCGAAGATCATTGCGATCGACGGGAGCACGGCGGATATCGATCCGGCCCGGATCGAACGTCCGGTCAAGCTTTGTTTCATAGATGGCGAGCATACCGATACCGCGGTCGTTCGTGATTTTGAGTTTTGCAGACGGGTACTTGATCCGAAGGGCGGCGCCATCGTTTTTCATGATTCGCAGATAACCTATAACGGCATTGCACAATGTGTGAAACAACTCGAAGACGACGGAGTCGATTTTCGAGCATACAATCTCCCCCACATCCTATTTGTCATCGAGATCGGCGATCTTCCGATACATGCTCATCCATCGATCTTCGAAAGGCTTGTGAACAATCATCGAGGTTATCTGTTCTCGCTGCAGGACAATGATAAATTTCGCCGATTTGCGACAAAATATCCGTTTCGTGCGGTCAGGAACATGATCGCCAGGGTTAAAAGGGGCAACGTCAGCCAGTAGGCCACGACAGCCAATGTCCGGTCTTAAGCGATCTATGCGATAATCTTGTTTGGTTGGACTCAGTTCCGATTTTGGCTCAGCTACTGGCAGGCAATTTCGCAAATTACGAACCCGGGAAACGTCAGATCAGGGAACGCGCATCGTAATATGTTGCGCCATATCACACGAGATTCGACAAACCAACGGATGATCCATAATGAAAAGTCGATTGCGAATTAGAAAGAGTTCATTAACGCTTAGTGCTGCGATGTCGGTACTGATCTTTGTGTCGCTTGTTGCGGCACAAGAGTTGGTTCCCGTCCGTGACCTCACGGGAGCAAGCAGTGTTTTCATTTTTCGCGGTGTTTCGAAATCGGTTTCGAAGCGATTTGTAACCCAATCCCGTGCAAAGCGCTCGGTCCAGCAGAGAGCTGATAGTGCCAGAAGGGTAAACACACAGTTCACCAAGCTTGCGAAGATCGAGCCTAGGCGAGCACGTGTTGCCTCTGTCAACCCCGACGATCCCAAACTCAAGAAAATCGCTACGATGCCGAAAGAAGAGGCCTCAAAGCTTTTTGCAGGTGTCGGAGAATATCACATGGATCGCAACGCATATGACAGCGCCATCGATTTTTTCCGCGAAGCATTTACGATGGATCCATCGAATCCCGTTGCTAAGGCCGGACTCAGCGAAGCGTTAGCACTAAAAGGTAACGAACTACTTGCCAGAAACAGTACCGCGATCGCAAAGAGATTTTTCGAAGAGGCCTTGTCCTACAATCCGAGAAATTCGCCCGCGTTTTTTGGCCTTGCCGAAGTACTTTCTGACAGCGGAAACGAAGCTGAGGCACTTGTGAATTATGAAAAGGCTCTCGAGTACGACGGCGATCTTACCGAGATATACATTCCTTTGGGCATTCTTTACTATCAGCAGAACAATCTTGCGAAATCGGACGAATTATTGTCAAAGGCGATCGGCATAGACGCGAACGATGCCCAGGCACAGCATTTTCTCGGGTTGATCAGGCTTCAGCAGGGCCGTAACGAGGAAGCTGCGGCGGCATTCGGCCGGGCAAAGACGGCCGATCCGGGGCACGCAGAAGCGTTCTATTACTCCGGCGAAGCGATGACCCGCCTTGGTAATCGTGAAGCTGCGATCGAAGATTTTCGAAAGGCGATCGCGATCCGAGAAAACTACTTCGAGGCGTGGTACGGCCTTGGTACCGCACTTTTCGAATCAGAGAATTATGCGGAAGCGGTCAAAGCATTTGAACGGGCAAAGCGCCTGCGTAACGATAACGCAGAGGTCGTCGCAAACCTCGGCGACGCATATCGGCTGTCAGATGACCCGGCGTTAGCCTCAAATAGATATAACCTCGCTGAGAGCAATTACAATCTTGCTGCACTCTTTCTTGAGCGCCGTCCGGACTTTGCGACCAATACTGAGATTCGGCAGTTGACGGCTGATATTTACGCCCGAATTGCTTTTGCGATCGGCAAACAGTGCGAGATAAACATTCGAGAGGCAAAGGCCTGCAAATGGGATGTCGCTATCAAGGCACTGGCCCGTGGTGCAGAGATAAGCAAGAGCGACATGGATTTCGCAAATCTCGGTTGGGCCTTTTACAACGCCGGCCGGGCTGATCTGGCATTCAATCGCCAGCCTGAGGGCCGCGCGAATCTCGAAAAGGCACGTGACAGCCTGATCAGATCGATCGATGCAAATCCGAATTTTCTGGATGTGCCGCT